>DAOQTN010000389.1:0-3323 GCA_035340555.1 Anaerolineaceae bacterium
AACCAATTGATTAAGAGTCAACTGCTCTGCCATTGAGCTAGTGGGCCAAAGGCGAGGGTTATTATACCGCAAGTCGGTCAGATGTCAACGCGCGCAAAAACAAACAAAAACCGATGATTGATGAACCGCTGATCCACGACCCATGCACACGATACGCCGACCTGACGCCTCACGAGTCGACGAAACCCATTGGACGCCCTAATTGACAAGCCTTTGGTTTTGTAGTATGCTTGTTCTATTGGCGGTGTGCCACATTAGCGGGCAACCCGGCTCAATTCACCCGGGCGTGTGGCGGGTAAGCAATGGCTGCTCCAATAGATACGCCGGTTTATGCAAGCACTTGTCCACGTGACGATTCACTTTCCAATCCAGCCAATCCAGCCAATCCACTGGCCGAAATTGCCAAAGCCGGGTTAAAATTCCACCTGTTCAAGATGGGTAAGCTGCAGCCTTGGTGGTTGTGTCCGGTGCAGCTGGAGAAGCGACGCGGTTGGTGTGACCTGGTACAAAGCCAGGAGTGATCCCTGGAGGCAGACAAATGCCGGTAAATTTTCAGCAACTGCGGGAACAAATCCAGGTCATGGGACAGAAGGCCCCTGGTCTGCAGGCAGAGCGCCTGGATCGACTGACACAGGCGGGCAACCTGCTGACCGAATGGGCTGCAGATTTACCGTCACTGCTTGAATTGGTGGACCGGGCAGTGGCGCTGTCCCCCAATCTGCGCTGTGCCGTGCCAGGCAGCGAGCGATTGGATTTTGCCACAGCAGAAGTTCGCACTGATCCGGGTCTGACGATCCTGGCGGCGGATGGTTCTCAGATCAATCCCTCGGCGCATGACCGGGTTCCATTTGGCGTGATTAATGTGGGGATTTTTGAAATGCACCCGGAACAGGGCCGCCCGCCAATTGTTCACACGCGGTCCCGACTGCTGACCCCGGAAGAGGTTTTTACAGATCACGGCATGCTGGGGGAGGAGGTGCTGGCGTTGATGCGCGATTTGCGGGAACGCCAGGAATTGCTTGAACTGGCCCAGCAGCATCCCCTGCCGGTGATCACCCTGACGGATGGACCGCTGGAGCTTTATCACGAACCACAAGACAGCAGCCGCTTCCGGAAGGAACTGCAGCACTATACCGAGATCCTGACCGATCTGGCAACAAACCGGGTGATTACAGCCGGTTACGTGGAAAAATCCCGCTCGGATCTGCTGGTTCGGCTGCTGGAACTGATCCAACTGGAGCGCGAAGGTCGTCTGGCTGAAGCCGGACGAAGCCATCCGTTTAAATTCATCACTGACATCGATCTGCTGCGGGGCCATATTCGCCCGGGGGAACGTTCGGCAATTTTTGGTATTCAGACCACTGCCGAGGGGCATTTTTCTGGTGAATTGGCTGTGCATTACTTTTACATTAACGTCAGTCCCACCGACAATCCTTATCTGGCGCGAGTGGAAGTGCCGGCGTGGGTGGCACAACACCCGGTGATGCTGCCGCTGCTGCACGGTGCGCTGTTGTGGCAATGTCGTCAAATGGGCGCACAGGCCTCCCCCTATGCCTTGCATCGGGCCCATGAAGTGGCGGTGGTGCGCCTGGATGAAAAGCAGCAGGTCGAAGATATGATCGTGGCTGAACTTTACCGCCAGAATCTGGTCGTGGGGCAAAAATCAAACAAGCAGGCCAACAAGGAATTACCCGGAAAGAGGAAACGCCCATGAACCCCATTCAAATTGGACGCCTGTTACGCTCGACAATCACCGACTGCGTGATCGGCTGTCGGGTGACCGAGATGGATGTGCCGGCCTTTGGTGGAATGGTCCGCATCCCCCTAGTGGATGGCAGTCAGGTCTATGGCTTGATTTATGACATCACCATTGAGGATGACGGGCTGGTACGTCAGCTGGTCACAGCTGAGGGGATCTCGGATGACGTCATCCTGGACAACCGCATTAATCGTAATGTTCCGGTGGAGATCAGTGTCCTGTTCATTGGATACTCCCAGGGTGAGATCATTCACCATCTACTGCCGCCGCGGCCGCCGTTAACTTTGGATGTAATTTATCCCTGTACCCCTGATGAGATCTGCCGCTTTACATCAGCCGGGCATTTTGGGTACTTTCGCCATATGCTCCGCTCCGCAGACCTTCCTCTTGGCGAACTTTTGGCTGCGCATGTTCAGCAAACCGACCGCCATCACAGTGCCTTGGGCAACACCGGCTGGATGTCTGCCGCCATTGGGGAATTGATCACACTGCTGAGAGATGATTACCCCCGTTTGATGGAAGTCCTCTCGACCCTTGGGGATGTAAAACCTTAACCGGGCATTGCTGATTTGCCCCTCGACTGAAAATCCCTGACGCGATCGTCATTGTAATTATGGAAGGAACAGATACCATGATGGATCAATTTCAGACCTCAAACGCCAATCAAAATTCCCCCATCGGCTATGTGGTGGGCGGTTCTCTAAAGGACTGTTTGCGAGTGCGCCTGACGGTGCCGCCACAACAGGTTCAGGAGGGCAGTTTTGTGGTCATTGACAGCGGCGGGTGGCTGTTTTATGGATTGGTGACGGATCTGCAATTGGGGGCCACTGACCCGCGCTTTGCCGACGAGCAGACGGAAAATCGTCTGCCCGCTGAGGCGGCTTGTCTGCTGCATGGTCAGACGCTTTACACCACCCTGGAGGTGCTGCCGGTGCTGATGCTTGAAGCCGGTCCGGATCCTGCTTCACCGGACTACTCTGCCTGGGTGGCGCAACATCCCGCAGTCGGCTCCGGGCATGCCCTACCGGTCAAGACCATTCCGGCCCACCATGCCCCCGTCCGTCTTGCCGCAGAGGGGGACATTGCCCAGATTTTTGGCAAGCCTGGCGGCAGCAACTTTATTATTGGCGTCACTCGTGAGCAGGGGCATGATGTCTGTGTGGACTTGGGACGGTTCGTCCAGCGTTCATCGGGTATTTTTGGCGCTACCGGTACGGGAAAATCCTTCCTGACGCGCATCATCCTGGCTGGATTGATCCACCATAATGCCGCCTCTGTCCTGCTTTTCGACATGCACAATGAGTATGGCTATGATGACACCTCATCCGACACTGGCCAAAAGGTGGCCGGGTTGAAGGGCAAATTCTCCAGCCGGGTGCGGGTTGTCGGGCTGGGTGCCGGGTCCATGGTGCGGGGCAATGCCCCGGACTTTCATCTGGAAATTGCGGCAGGTGATATCACCCCGGCAGACATAGAGATGCTGTCACAGGAGCTAAATCTACGTGAAACAACCGCGTCTACCCTGGACATGCTCTGGCAATCATTTAATCGAAATTGGTTCCGA
>DAOQTN010000390.1:0-3315 GCA_035340555.1 Anaerolineaceae bacterium
GATTTGGGCATTCCCGGGATCATTCCGCCGCTGCCCACCGCGTCTGGCAGCCTCTGGGGCAGCCTGCAGGATTACAAGACGATCCTCTTCCCCTTTATCACGGGGCGCAACGGCTACGAAGCCCGGTTGTCCGACTGCCACTGGCTTGCCCTGGGCCAGACGCTTAAAGGCATTCATGCCGCGGCTGTGCCGCCGGCAATCGGCGGTCAAATTGCCCGGGAGACCTATGCCCCCGGCTGTCGTGAAACGGTGCAAACCTTTCTGACGCGGGTTGAGCGGGAGACTTTTTCGGAGTCGGTCGCGGCCCAAACCGCAGCGCTGCTGCGGGAGCAGCGCCCGGTCATTGAAATGCTCTTGCTGCGGGCCAACCGCCTGGCGCTCACGCTGGCCGGACACGAGGCTGAATTGGTCCTCTGCCATGCCGACCTGCATGCCGGCAACCTGCTGATTGGTACGGATGGCAGATTGTATCTTGTTGATTGGGATACCCTGATGCTGGCTCCCCGGGAACGGGACTTGATGTATATCGGTGCGGGACTGCTGGGGGATTGGTACACGCCGGCTGAAGAAGTGGCGCGTTTTTACCCGGCGTATGGCGCCGCCCGGGTCAGCCAGGGGGCCATCGCCTATTATCGCTACGAGCGCATCCTTCAGGACATCGCGGCTTTCTGTGAGCAGCTCCTGCTGAGTGATGCTGGGGGTGATGATCGGGCGCAATCCCTGATCTATTTGGAATCCAATTTTCAACCCCGGGGCACCATTGAAATAGCCTGTCAGGCGGATGACATTAATTGGCCGGGGAATGAAGTAACCTGATCAGGGAGGAAAATGGACCAGCCAAGGGAAAGTTACCTGAAAAGTTACCTGAATCGGGGGTAAAAACCTGGCCGGGGGGAGCTTGTCCGGCCGGAGAGGATTCAGGCTTCAAGTTGATCCGGTGGTTTGATTTTGAGCGCAGAATCGGCAAACCATTCCCCTTTTTGGTCCGCCACAGCCAGGCCGCACCGCAGTTCCCCGACTGCCACCAGTTTGTTCAGGGTCCGGGCTGTGTCATCCGGGCGCCAGCGGAATAAGCGGGTGATATCAGTCAGGCGGGCTGCTCCCACCATCTTGAAATACCGCTCCAGCAGGATGCGCCTGGCTTCCGGCTCGGTGATGGCCCCGGCCTGGGAGACCAGGTCAGGATAATGCCGGTTGGTCAGCTCGTAAACAAAGGCGTACCGCCAGGCCCCCACTTCCGCCACCCCGACGGGCAGGACTTTATATTCCATCTGTAACTGGTTCAACGCCCGGTTGAAGCGATGATCGCTTTCCGGTGATGACAGGTGGGCCTCCCGGCGCAGCATTAAAGTGTCCAACGGGCCGTGCTTCAGCAGCGTCTCATAGACCAGTCTGGCTTCCTGGGTGAGCTGGCCGGCAGCATACTGCTCCAGATAATCGTTTTCCGGATCGCCGTAATTGGGGGAGAGGGCATAAAAGCAGGGCAGCAGCGCCAGCGAAATCATGGCATTGCGCTGCGCCAGCACCCGCCCGTAATACCACAGGCGCTGTCCCAGCGCCTTATCCTTCCAATCCCAGGTGATGTGCGCCGGGTCATCATGCTCATCCGGCACCGGGCGGTCACCCGCCACCGCGGCCCACAGACTTGGCAGGGGGCGCTCGGCATTGGGCCAGAAGAAGGCAAAGCCGCAGGAATTTATGAAACCCACCGCTTCTGCCATGGATTTCAACCGCAGTCCGGCGCTGGTCCGGAATGTCTGCGCCCGATATTCTTTGATCGCTTCCAGCGACAGCATTTCCATGGTTGCTATTCTAATCCAATCCAGCCCAAAACGGCAGGCCGCGCTGTGCTGTTGTGCCTGCTCCGGTTCGCCGGACCGTCTACTGCCGTCTGCGGCTCAGTCGAGCCGCAGGATATGCGTGATGATGTTGGAGCCGCTGCCGCCAATATTCTGGGTCATGCCAATGCGGGCCCCTTCCACCTGGGTCCCGGTGGCTTCGCCGCGCAGTTGCTGCACAACTTCCACAATCTGATACATTCCGGTGGCTCCCACCGGGTGGCCGCGAGCTTTCAAGCCGCCGCGGGTGGCAATCGGCACCCGCCCGGTGGGCCGGATTTCGCCATCCAGGGCCAGGCGGGGCCCCTGGCCGCGTTCGGCAAACCCACTCGCTTCCAGGGAGAGAGCCGCCATGATGCTGAAGGCATCGTGGGCTTCAAAAACATCAATATCCTGCGGGCCAATGCCGGCCTGGGCGTACGCTTCCCGGGATGATTTCTCCGCCGCGCTCAGCCAGGTGGGTTCCCGGCGGGAAGCCAGGGCAATGGTGTCGGTGGCGGCGGCCGAGGCGGCCACCCGGATGATGCGCATCCCCCGGGCCGGTCTCAGATATTCGGCTGGAACCAGCACGGCCGCAGCGGCGCCATCGCCCATGCCGGCGGCATCCATCACACTGATGGGATCGGCCACCATGGGCGCTTTGAAGTAATCCTGTTCGGTGATGGCGGAACGAAACCGGGCGTGGGGATTGTGAGCCCCATTGGCATGAGCGTTGATGGAAAACGGCGCAAAATCATCCTTCTTCCAGCCGTGTTCATACATGTAACGACGCATGGCCAGGGCGTTGATGGCTACAAACGAGAGCCCGATTTCGGCTTCAAAGTCAAAATCAGCTGCCGTGGCTAGTTCGCTGGTGATTTCATCACTGGGCGAGTCGGACATCTTTTCCGCCCCCACCGCCAGGGCGGCATCCACGGCGCCCGAAGAGACGGCAATCAGGGCGGCGCGGAAGGCGGCTGCGCCGGAACTGCAGGCTGATTCGATGTGGGCCGCTTCGGCAAACCGCAGCCCCACCCAATCTGCAATCTGGGTGCCCAGATGCTGCTGATGGTTGGCTGATCCGGACATCATGTTGCCGACATAGATGCTGTCCACCCGCTCCAGTCCGGCATCATGCAGCGCAGCCAGGGCCGCCTCGCCGGCCAATTCCTTGAGGGATTTTTCCCATTGTTCTTCGATGGGGGTTTGTCCAATTCCGATTATGGCAACGTCGCGCATGGCTGGTATCCTTTCAGGTTGGTCACAGTTCAATTATATCGCCCCTTGCTGTCAGGAACTATCAAATGTCCAATCTAATCAGACTCGGGGCGGCCGGCCCGCCACCTCCGGCGCAGATGACGGAGGTGGCGGAGGTGGCGGGTCAGGGTGCGACCTCGGGAACCCAAAAAGATCCCCAAAATCTGGTTGCAAATTTTACCAAAATTCTGAGGTTCAGACAAAAGTTCGGACATTGGGGTAAATCAAGCTCCGGAAGGTA
>DAOQTN010000391.1:0-3312 GCA_035340555.1 Anaerolineaceae bacterium
GAGTTCACTTTTAAAGTTTTGTTGAGTTCACTTTTAAAGTTTTCCTAACAGCGTTGATTCTTAAAATTTTGACCAGATTTGTGGATTAATCGTCCACCCAACGTCGCCCCACCCGGTGGGCTCCCCGCAAGGGCACAATTTCCGCCGCCACAGTTCCCGCAGAAATGCGCAGCAGACCAAACGTGGGGGGCCGGCCATCCGGCGGTGGGCAGGAGGCCGAGCCCGGATTGAAAAGCTGCTGCCGCCCAATCATGCGGTTCACAGCCCGATGGGTGTGTCCGAAGATGATCAGTCGGGCATCAGGAGCCAGGCGCAGCGCCAGCCCTTCATAGCGAGCCGGGGAATATCCCCCTTCCAGGATATATTGGAGCTTGTCGCGGAAATACTGTCGCCAGGAACCATGTCCATGCATTAAAACGGTGGCCACGCCTTGAAAATCAAAATAGGCCATCTGCGGCAGCTGACCTGGGAGCATCAGATCCCGATTACCGCCGACCGCCCGGACAGGAGCCACCTCGCCGAGGGCATCCAACACTGTCGGCGAGCAGATATCGCCGGCATGCAGTATCAGATCCACCCCCGCCGAGCGCAGACTGGGAAGCAGCGCCGGATGCAGGACATTCACCCGATCCGGCACATGGGTGTCCGCGACCACGCCAATCACCAACGGCAGCGCAGACAGCCCCGGCTCGGACCAGGCCGACTTGGTGTTCAAAACCGCCTCAGATATGATTGCCTCAGACATGACGGTCTCAGATACGACGGTCTCAGATACGACGGCCTCAGACATGACGGTCTCAGATACGACGGCCTCAGACATGACGGTCTCAAGCCTGTTCCCCGGGTCCCACCCTGACGGCCGGCCGCCGGACAAAGAACCACCAGGATAAAAGGATGGCCAGGCCGTAGAGCCCGGCCGTTGCGATAAACAACGGCGTAAAGCCCCAGCGCTCCTGCACCACACCAGAAATCATCGGGCCAACCGCCCAGCCCGCCGTCCAGGAGATGTTGAGCAGGCTGTTGACTGCACCCTGATCATGGGGCTCAATTTGCTCCATGGAGAAGGCGGTATAGAGTGGGGAGGCCATATTCATTAACATTGCGCGAACAAGAAAGCCAACGACCGCCAGGGAGAAATAAGGGGAAAAGCCCATCAGCAGCAAGAAAAACAGACTGCCGGCCTGGGTGATCACCACCGTTCGGATTTTACCGCCAAACAATTCTTCCAGGAGCGGACCAATGACGCTGCCCACCCCGGTCAGCACCGCCGAGATGCTGAAAAGAAATCCCAGCATTCCGGCCGATGTGCCAAAGCGACCATCAAAGAAGATATTCTGATAAGGGATCAGGATTGCTGCCCCCAAGCCAATCAGAACATTGGGAATGAAAAGCTTCAGCACCACCGGACGCAGCAGCACCTTCAGGATGAACTGCTTTTCCGGTTGGGGAGCCGAGTCGCCGGGCTGGTGCTCAGCCGGTTCCCGAATCAGAAAAATCGGCACAAGTGAGAGCGAACCAATGGCCACGGCGCCAAACAGGATGGTCTGGTACACCGAAACATGTTTCTCGGCCACCTGCAGAGCAGTTGCCAGCACCGGTGGCAACGAACCGGCCAGGATGCTGCCCAGGGCGCCCGCAAGCGTAATCAGACCGAAATTCAGGCTGAACAGCATGGCGCGGTTTTGCGGGGTGGAGGCCTTCATCATAAAGGGAGCCTGGCTCAGATAATACAACGTATTGCCCGCTCCGGCCGCCAGGCTGGCCAGCAGCAGCAGCCCCCGGTCCGGTGCCAGCAGTTGTCCCAAGGCACCCAGGGAATAGATGGCCAATCCCAGCAGCATGGCCCGGCGGCGTCCCATCCGATCGGAAAGCAGCCCCAATGGAATGCCCAAAACCAGTGCGGCAAAAGAGGGGGCGGCATTAACCACCCCCAAAAAGGATTGGTCGTAGCCGCGTGCCAGAATGAAGAAATTGAAGAACAGCGACCAGGCACTGTAAATGGTGCCATCGATGATGGTCGCCAGTAAAAACAGACGCGCCGGTTGTCCGAACTGGAACGCCTGACGGAAAAACAAGGAAATTTTACTGAAAAACTTCACACTAATCCAATCAACGATTTAGTGCCGCAATCACATCCTGACGGGCCTGCAATGAATCGTGAAAATGCACACCCACCATGCCCAACTGACGAGCCGCCTGGATGTTCTCAATGAAGTCATCCACAAAAATCGCTTCGTGGGGTTCAACTGCCATCAGCTTGAGAATGTGATGATAAATGGCCGCGTCCGGTTTGGCCATGCCCACCTCAGCCGAGAAGACAGTCACGTCAAAGACATCCAGGGTACCGGGATAACGGCGGGTGATGGATGGGCGGGCGCCCGACCAGGCATTACTGAGCAAGCCAGTACCCAGTCGCGAACGCAGATTACCAATGAATTGGATCAGTTCAGTGTCGTGTTGATCAGCTCCCCAGAATTGCTCACGCCAGGTGACCATTTCGGCCGGAGATTTCTTGATTTGCGCCCGGACAACCTCCCAATGCGCTTCTTCGGTGATTTCCCCAAGTGTGGCCCGGCGGGCTGATTCGCCCCCGAAAGCCAGTTTCATCAGGCCATCATAGTTCATCCCCAATTCAGCCGCCAGTTTGAGGCGGGGTTGATGATCTTCAGTGCGCAAGAGCACACCGCCCATGTCAAAAATCAGTGCCCGGATAGTCATAACCTGTTACTTCCTTGGTGTATAAGATTGGTGCTGGCAAGTATAACACAGGGAATCAGCTGTCTTTCACGTCCGCTCCCTCAACGCCGGATCACACAGCCGGACTGCAGTTGTCCGACAGGCAGGATTGCCAGCCTGTCGGACAACGTGCAGGAGCATACAAGAAAAAACTTATTCCACAGCCACTGTTTCGGTACCCAGCTCAATGCCGGGGCGGAGAACCTTGGCATAATTATTGAACTGGCGCACTACGTGCATGCCGGCGCGCTCATACAAGCGCGTGGCACCGGTCAGGCTGGAGGCATCCACCCCCAGGCCAACCGCACAGCGGCCGCGGCGATATAGCTCCCCAAAAGCGTGGTGCAGCAGAGCCAGACCGAGACCCTGCCTGCGCCAGGGGCGGCGCACACCCAGGGTCTGCACCCAACCCATTTCCAGATCTTCATCCGTGGAGGCGTAGCAGAGGGCAATGGCAGCAATCTCCTCACCATCCACGACGACAAACCACAAGGAGGGATCATAGCGCGGGTTGTGGGCAGCGCGGTGGCGCCATTGTGCCAGGCGTTCATCGCGGGGCTGGGGCACAAAGCCCCA
>DAOQTN010000392.1:0-3296 GCA_035340555.1 Anaerolineaceae bacterium
GAAGTCCAACTGCGCCCGGTCCAGGAAAAACTGGCCCGCCTGCTCGAACTGGATGACCGCCCGCTGATCGAACCACGCCCGCCGGAACGGCGGTTGGTGTGCAACTGTCGGGATATCACCACGCTGCTGTGTGCCATCCGCCGTGCCCAAGGCCACCCGGCCCGGGCCCGCTGCGGCTTCGCGACGTACTTTATTCCCGGCCACTACGAAGATCACTGGGTGGCCGAACTGTGGGATGATGCCGCTGGCGGTTGGGTGCTGGTGGATGCACAGCTGGATGGTTTGCAGCAGGAGGTCCTGGGCATCCCATTTGATCCGCTCCAACTGCCGCCGGGGCAGTTCATCAACGGTGGCGCCGCCTGGCAGCTTTGCCGCACCGGGCAGGCTGATCCGGATGGTTTTGGCATTTTTGAGTGGCACGGCTGGGATTTTGTGCGCGGCAATGTCTTGCGCGACTGCCTGGCCCTCACCCGGGTTGAAGTGCTGCCCTGGGATTTTTGGGGCCTCCTCGAGACCCCCTGGGCTGAAGCATCACCCGCTGACCGCGCTCTGGTGGATGAACTGGCCGCTGCCTCCGCGGCAGGCGATGCCGCGGCGATTCAATCTTACCTCATCGCTGATCCGCGCCTACCCTTTCCGGGCGCGGCGTAAATCCATCGTCTGGAGTTCACATGACTGCTGTTGCAATCCGTACCCAAAATTTGACGCGCACCTTCGAAACCGTGCGCGCCGTGGATGGAATTTCTTTTGAAGTTCCCCCCGGTATTGTCTTTGGTTTTCTGGGCCCCAATGGTTCCGGTAAAACCACCACCATTCGCCTGCTGCTGGGCCTGTTGGAGCCCACCTCCGGCAGCGCCGAGGTCCTTGGTTTTAGTACTGCCACCCAGTCAGACGCCATCCGCCAGCGCTGCGGGGCCCTGCTGGAGCACACCGGTCTCTATGAACGCATGACCGCCGAGGATAACCTGGAATTTTATGGCCGGGTGTGGCATTTGAGCCTGGCCGAGCGCCAGCAGCGCATTCATGAGCTGCTGGCTGCGGTGGGCCTCTGGGATCGCCGCAAGGAACCGGTGGGTAATTGGAGCCGCGGCATGAAGCAAAAGCTGGCCGTGGCGCGTGCCATGCTGCATCGGCCACAGGTCCTTTTCCTTGACGAGCCCACGGCCGGATTGGATCCGCTGGCTGCCGTGGCTTTGCGGGATGAACTGGCCACCATTGTCCGGCAGCAGGGGATTACGGTCTTTTTAACCACCCACAACCTCACCGAGGCTGAAAAACTCTGCCAGCAGGTGGCTGTCATCCGCCAGGGCCAGCTCATGATGATTGGTTCACCGGATGAACTGCGGCTGCGCCAGGGTGGTTCCCGCCTGGAGATTGTGGGGCGTGGTTTTACCGAGGCCGCCCTCTCTGTTTTGCGGCAGCAGCCCCAGGTGAAGGAAGTGACCCACCAGGATCAACACATCACCATCACCCTCCAGGATGAAGCCGATACGGCCCCCCTGGTCCCGCTGCTGGTTGCCCAGGGCGTTCAGATTGATGAGGTGCGCCGCGGCAAAGCATCATTGGAAGAAGTCTTTTTAACCCTCATGGAGGAAGACAAGCATGTTGACTGATATTTTTATCCTCATCTGGAAGGAATGGAAAGAGGTTTTCCTCCAGCGCAGTTCCGGCCGTATGGGCCTGCTCAGTCTGCTGATTTTTGTGGGCATGTTCGGGATCTTTTTCCCCCTGCAGTCCGGTGTCGAGTGGCTCACAACCCCCGTCAGCATGGCGATAGCCATGTGGATGCCGATCTTCCTGGTTCTGGGCCTGGTCACAGATGCTTTTGCCGGTGAACGGGAGCGCCATACCCTCGAAACCCTGCTGGCCAGCCGCCTTTCGGATACCGCCATTCTGTTTGGCAAAATCGGCGCCGGGGTGGCCTATGGTTTTACTTTTGCCCTGGTAACGTTGATTGTTGGTGCCATCACCATTAACATCGCTTTCCCGGCTGGCGGCTTCAAGTTTTACGCCCCGGCGTTGTTTTTCGGTGGGCTGGCGTTCAGCCTGCTGGCCTGCCTCCTGGTGGCCTCGCTTGGCGTTCTGGTTTCGCTGCGCTCACCCACCGCCCGGGTAGCCTACCAAAAACTTTCCATTGTCATGCTGGTGATTGTGCTGCTGCCAACGCTTTTACTGCCGCTGCTGCCGGAGAATACAAGGCTATCACTGCAGCTGGCACTGCAAAACGCCAACTGGAACACCATCATACTGGTGGCCGCCCTGGTATTGATAGGCGCCGTCGTGATATTGATTGCCGCCGCCCGGGCCCGTTTCCAGCGCGCCAAATTGATCCTGGATTAACTGGTTTAGCGAATGCGTCCATGGGCCTTTGAGCCGGTTGTGACAAGAGGCGACCCTTAAGGTGATTTTTTGCCCACCCATGTTGGAGCGGGCCGTGATATCCTTAACCTGTCTGAATTGATCTAAAAAGGAGAAATATGATGACCAAAACATTGGATAATCTCAAAAATGCGTTTGCCGGTGAATCGCAGGCCAACCGCCGCTATCTGGCTTTTGCCCAAAAAGCGGATGAAGAGGGCTATCACCAGATCGCCCGCCTCTTCCGGGCCGCGGCCCATGCCGAAACGATTCACGCCCACGCCCATCTGCGCGCCATGGCTGGCGTCAAGTCGACCGCTGAGAATTTGCAGGAAGCCATTGGTGGCGAAAGCTATGAAGTCACCACCATGTATCCGCCGATGATTGAGGCTGCCAAAGCCGAGAATGATCTCAAGGCGGCCAAAAGCTTCAGCATGGCTTGGGAAGTTGAAAAAGTTCACGAGACCCTCTACCGCCAGGCCCTCGAAACCATCGGGGAAACCGGCGAGGAATACGACTACTACGTCTGCCCGGTTTGCGGTTACACCCACGCCCGCAATGCGCCGGACAAGTGCCCGGTTTGTGGTGTTCCGGGTTCCCGGTTTGAAGTGATCAAGTAAAACGCACCGCCATCTGTATCCCCGTCCCCCGAGTCATCGGGGGATTTTTTTTGGGGGGAGGACATTGAGGCGAACGCCTTTGGTGTGGTTTGCGGTTGACCGGGGGTGTTTAAGGGTGGGGGTAGGGGCTGGCCCCGGTGGGCGGGGCGGTGGGCAGCACCGTCAGTTCTCCAGCGCTCAGGTACTGGGCGGCCCCGGTGGGCGGGTGGTGGGTGGGCAGGGACCGGGCGGAAGTGAGCCCGGCGGGAAGGCGGTTGGGGGTGGGGATTTCGTAGCAGTAGGTTATACGCATCGGCTTAGAATCGTTCCTGTTACCTT
>DAOQTN010000393.1:0-3294 GCA_035340555.1 Anaerolineaceae bacterium
CGGATCATGGTGACTACCGCCACCCCACCGGAGAGAATGGCCAGGCCTACGCAAGTGAGGGTGGCCGTCAGAATGAATTGAACCAGCTGTGGCGAGATCGTGGTATCGACCGTCAGCTGTTTTTTCAACGTGGCTTCATACGCCCCCAGGCCGATTCCAATCACCACCAGGGAGAGTGTCACCGCCATGAGAATGATGAAAAGGTGTCGGCGCCGATTATCAGGCCAGCGCACCTGAGCCATACGCGCCAGGAAAAGCAAGGCCAGAAACAGCAGCAGTTGGGCGGCATAGATAAAGGAGGTTTCCTTGGTGCAAAAGTGCAGGACCAGGGCGGTGGTCAAAATGTAGAGGGAGGATGGTTTGCCATTATCAAGATACCGCAAGACGGCAAAAAGCATCATCACTCCCAGCAATTCAATCAAGCCTTCATTGCGGGTGTACCGGCCATAAAACAGCATGTAAGGGGAAATCAGGAAAAAGAACCCGGCAAACAGCGCTCCTTTACGCCCCAAATAACGGCGAAAGCCGAACAGGACATATCCCACCGCTGCCGTGCTGAACAGGGCTGCCGGGATCCGGGCGGAAAAGTCATTGTCGCCAAACAGGGTATAACTGAGTGCAAGCAGGTGAAACTGGAATGGGCCGTGGGTGATGGGATCATGTCGGTAACCGCGCCCCTCATATAGATCAAAGGCCGGAACGACATGGTTCACCTCATCATGGCTCATGGAGCGCCAGCCAACTCCGTACAGGCGCGAGAAGAGTGCCAGCAGAATAATGATCACTGCCAGCAGGTTTTCAATGGTCAGCCAGCGATTATACGCAGTCAAGGGACGGTCTAGCCAGGTTTCGGATTTCTCACTCATGGGTGTCTTTTCCAAAGCAGATGATGGATTATTGACTGCCGCCGGATGCTGTCAGGCGGCAACACGAACTGATTATACCCGAATTGGGGCCGGGTTTCGGCTGTAATGATACAATACACCTAGATCTCCACCCAGGAAGCCTGCATGATAACCTCCAAACCCCTCCGCTACCTCCTGTTTGCACTGCTTTATTTTTCACAAGGAGCTGTACTAAGTTTCTTCACCGCCTTTAATGCGATTTATTTGCTCTCCCACAATGTCAGCATGACCCGGATTGGCCTGATGGGGACCATTGCCCTGCTGCCATTTATTTTTAAGATTTTTCTCGGCATGCTCAGTGATCGGGTCAACCTGCTCGGATATGGACATCGCAAACCTTATATTTTAATTGGGCTGATTGTTCAGGCTGCCTGCCTGGTGGTCGTGCCGCAGGTGAACCCCGGGACTCATTTTGAGCTTTATGTGGGACTGGCTTTCCTGTTGCAGTTGGGCATGGCACTGTACGACACCTGTACTGATGGCCTGGCATTGGATACCACCCCGCCGGAAGAGGAAGGAATTATTCAGGGGTTCATGGTCGGCGGGCGTGCCTTGGGGGTGGTGTTGATCGCCGGGATCATTGGATTGGTGGCTGACAGGTTTACCTGGGCGGTGGCCTTTTACACCCTGGCCGGTTTGACCCTGTTGCCCATTCCATTACTGCTAAAGGCGCGGGAGCTAAAAAATTCTGAAGAACGGCGGTTTGAATGGCGGGCGTTCAAATCTTTTGCCCAACCGGCATTGATTGGTTTGGGTCTGCTGGGCGCCCTCTATTCCCTGGTGACCAACGGTACCAATGAGATCATCAATCCATTTCTGCAGAGCAAGTTTGCCATCTCCACCACCCAGGCCGGATTTCTGACCGCCGTCTGGGGATTGGGCGTGGTTCTGGGGGGCATCACCGGGGGGCGGCTGACCGACCGGTTGGGACACGCCCGGGCCACGCAAACGGCCATGTTTTTGGCACTGGCCTCCATTCTGCTGCTGGCCATCATTCCCAGCCCGGTTCTGGCTTGGGGGGTGGTGGCTCTTTTTGGGCTGGCTTATGGATTTTATGAGACCGTTTACTTCGCAATCTCGATGAATTATACAGACCGGCGCATTGCAGCCTCCATGTTCGCCTTGCTGATGGCTGTGGCCAATATCGGCACAGGAATTGGTTTGGCGATCAGCGGCGTCATGGTTGACACCATCGGTTATCCCTTCACATTGATCATCCTGGCAGGGCTGAACTTGCTGGCCATGCCACTAATCCTGTTAATTTTTGGCCGGAGTGCAAAACAGGTTCAGGAGTACTAATATGACACAAAATTTTCCAGAAATGCCTTTTCCCAACGCCTATTGGGTTGAACCTGGACGATTCATGGCAGGGGAATACCCCGGTGTCTATGAGATCAGTCACACCAAGCTGAGGCTGGAACGATTGTTGAAAGCCGGGGTGTCCGTATTTTTTGATCTGACCCAGGAGACCGATGCCCGCCCCTATTTGCCACTCCTCAATGAAACCGCCGCCCTGCTGGGCCGGCAGATCCATCATATTCGAACGCCCATTGTTGATTTCTTCATCCCAACAGTCGAGGAAATGAAGATCATTTTGAACCAGATTGATGCCGCGCTGGCAGCCCGTCAGACCATTTATCTCCACTGCATTGGGGGCTTGGGGCGGACCGGCACAGTGGTGGGGTGTTACCTGGCAAGGCATGGTCAAAACGGCGAACAGGCCCTGTTGTCAATCCAGGGCCTGCGGGAACATGTCCCCAATTGGTGGGAAAGCTCGCCGGAATCTCCCGCCCAACGGGAAATGGTGCGGAATTGGAAATCAGGCGAGTGACGCGCCGGTTACTTGCTATCTTCAAGCATCTTCAATAACAACCCCTCAAACTCATCGCACTGCTGCACCAGGGCGTGGACAATGTTGCCAAAATAATCGACATTCATGGACTGCATTTCCACATTTTGCATGATCGAGTAAACGTGTTTGCCGCCAATTTCCTCAATTGTCCAGAAACCGATCTTCTGAGCAGCGCTTTTCTTCAGCAAAATCGTGGAAAGGAAATGTGGAATTTTGTCTTCCGAATCAAAAGCCGCCATACTGGGAACTGAAAACTCCAACGTACTGTCATAACGGATGATGTACAGCGTCTGAACACGGCCGGATTCCATGTTAAATTGAAGTATGGCATGCCGGTCATCAATTTCATGGATTTTCCAACTCTTTTGCCCGCAGTACTTTTCAATCAGACCTTTAAAGTCCGTCGATCCGAAAAAATTGCTCATATTAAATCCTTTCTCAGGGATTGGGGGAAGTTTGAGATCCTAAAAAACATATAAATTAGTGGTCTTCTCGCCTAGAAAGAGAAGTATAATACTCCTGGGAGCCGATCCCAGG
>DAOQTN010000394.1:0-1590 GCA_035340555.1 Anaerolineaceae bacterium
CCGGCGGATCATTTGATTGGAAACCAGCCCCCCGGGGCCAACCTGCCCCCGGCTGCGGACCCGACCGAAAAACCGGCCTTGAATCCGACTGTGGCCCAGACGGGAGCCCCTGCTGTGGGCCCGGCAGAGGACCGTTCGGCCAAAACCCCGGTCGGCCCTACCCCCGGGGCCACCACCGGCCGCCCCGCGGGCGCCCGGGGCAAACAATCCGGCTGGTGGATTGCCCTGGCCAGCCTGGGTGGGCTGGCGTTGCTGGCCGTCTGCGGCCTGGGGGCCGCCTGGCTGCTGGACTGGCTGCCCTGGCCGGCGCCCGGACCAACCTCGATACCGACCCAGGCCGCGGTGGCGGCGATTACCCAGTCCTCCCTGCCGCCGGCAACGGCAACCCTGGAACCAACCCTGGCAGTGCCAACGGCCAGTCCCACCCCGCGCCCCACGACCCGTCCGACGAACACCACCCCACCGACGGTGGATCCCCGGATTCCACCTCCCTGCAGCGCCATCGGCCAGACCTGGACCTCACCGGCTGATGGCATGACGCTGGTCTGTGTGCCGGCGGGGGAGTTCCTGATGGGCTCATTGGGTGACGATGCCAATGCCGACGCCGATGAAAAACCGCAGCATCCGGTCACGCTGGATGCCTACTGGATTGACCAGACCGAGGTGACCAACGCAATGTTTGCCGCTTTTGTGGCCGCCACGGGTTATCAAACGCAGGCCGAGGTGGAAGGCTGGGGGACAATTACGGTGACCAAAGATGGTTGGGGAAATATTGCTGGCGTCACCTGGCAGCGCCCGACTGGATATGGCAGCGGCATCATCGGTCTGGAAGACCACCCGGTTGTTCAGGTCAGCTGGAATGATGCCCAGGCCTACTGCGAATGGGCCGGCCGGCAGCTGCCGAGCGAGGCCCAATGGGAAAAGGCCGCCCGGGGGACGGATGCCCGGGTGTACCCTTGGGGGAATCAGCTGCCTGATACCACATTTCTGAATTTTTATGCCAATATGGGCGGCACAACCACCGTGGGGCGATATCCCAAGGGGGCCAGCCCCTATGGTGCTCTGGATTTGGCGGGCAATGTCTGGGAATGGACCGCAGACTGGTATGGCGAGCCGTATTATGCCAGCCCGGCTGCCGGCACCAACCCCACCGGGCCGGAAAGTGGAAAATACCGCCTGATTCGCGGCGGTTCTTGGAAAAATGCCACCTGGTATGTGCGCACCGCTTCCCGGATTGGGTTTTCCCCCAACACCCGGGTGGAAATCCTGGGCTTCCGCTGTGCGCTCAACCCGGCGCCCTGATAACAGCAGTTGTTGGGCGAAGCTGTCAATTTACACTCTTCTTTGCAGACTATTATGAGGGTTGGGGCCTATTCAGACAGCTCAATTCCGGGCAATCCACGCCGTTCTTTTCCCTGGATTTTTCCAGATTGGGTGCTCATGGCTGTTCTTCTTGAGTCGGCAACTGCAGTCCCCCGATGTGAGGGACCGCCCCGTATCGTCCTCGAATGTAATCCTGTTCCAAAGAGGAGTCGTCATTGCGAATTTTGAATTCCACGAGGGAATAGAGTTGGCTGGCAGCTTGCCGGT
>DAOQTN010000394.1:1690-3287 GCA_035340555.1 Anaerolineaceae bacterium
TCATTGCGAATTTTGAATTCCACGAGGGAATAGAGTTGGCTGGCAGCTTGCCGGTTCTTTTCAACAAACCAGATTTGGTCTCGCCGCAATTTTTTAATGTTTAACAGATTGGTATCATGGGTTGTAAAGATGATTTGGGCTCCCTTGGGATTGGAGAGGGGGGAATTAAACAACCCGACAATGGCTTCAATGATATTGGGGTGCAGCCGGGCATCCATTTCGTCCACCCATAATATGCGCCCCTGCCCAAGGGTGTCAATCAACGGCCCGCTCATAAAAAACAATTTTCGGGTTCCTTCTGATTCGTGGACACCCATATCAAGCGTTTCATATCCAACCATCTGGCCGGTGGCATCCAGTTTTTTGTGCCGGGTCGCAATCTCATAAACATCGCCAGAGGTAAATTTTTCCAGCAGGTCCCGCATCAGTTCAGGCGCTTCCTGGACGGCTTGGGCGCGTTCCCGCCGCCGCATTTCAATATCATGAATACCAACATCAAGCGCCTGAACCAATTCAATGATCCGGGCCCGCTTTTCGGGATCTTCAAACATTTCAAGTGTGAAACTGCTGAAACTTGAATCACTGATACCGGACATAAAACGCATCGAGCCGAACCAGGTTAATATTTGTTGAGCCACTGGTCCGTTATTTTGCGCGGCAATGGTCAGAAACAGGGCATTGGGTCGCAGCGGCTGATTGGCGTTCACCCGGGCCAACAGAGAGCGAATGGTCCGAAACTCCTTGGCTTGGGCGTGACTGGGATTTGGGAAAATCTCCTGACCTGTGCGCTCAAACAATTTAATCTCGCGTTCTTTGGGAACGGTATATAACCACTCCGTTTTAACGCTTTGTGCATCGGCTGTAAAACCGTAGCGGTACTGCTGCCCGTTCACTAAAAAAACAACTTCGAAGAATGAAGGCTGATTCTGCGTTTCGGTACTTAAGCGGAAGGGCTCCACGTCAATGCCGGCATCAAAGGCGGTCTGCTGAAATGATTGCCGAACAAAACGACGCATGAAGGAGGCTGCGGCTACAAGCTTGCTTTTTCCGCTGGCATTAGCGCCATAAATGGCGACACTGCGCAGCAAGTTCAAATCATCATCGATCCGGATGACGTTATCCTGATCAAGCCGTTTATTCCTTGAGCGAATTTTGGCTGCAATCAAACTGAGGGTTACGGTTTCCTTGAATGGGCCAAAATTACCCACACTAAATTCGATTAGCATAATTATCTCGATTTTGTGAAGCAATTATGTGAAAAATTCACAATTTTATATATTATAATTGAAAATTATAAAAAGTCAATCCATCGGTGTGACCGCGTGAGCGTTCCAAAATTGGTAAACAAAGCCAACAACCGGGGAAACGATAGAAATTGAGATCAGACCGGAGAAAAATCTCCGGGGTTATGCGATCAAATCAGCCAGGCGCAAACCTCAGCCAGGCGCAAACCTCAGCCAGGCGCAAACCTCAGCCGGGTGCATAATCCGGGCGAAGGCGGCTACCGAATCCGGAACATGATGTCCACGCAATCCGGTGGAAGCTGGCCACTGATTCCGATCTCCGTCCATCTGTGGACGGCATGCGCCGGATTCAC
>DAOQTN010000395.1:0-3279 GCA_035340555.1 Anaerolineaceae bacterium
CTCGGCGCAATATGTCCTGCTCGGACAGCCGCTGGATTCTACCGCACCCAATGAAAAACCCGTCTATGGTGCCTTTCTGACGGTTTTACATCTGCTGGCAGGGCAGTCTTATGACCTGGTAACCCTCATTCAGGTCCTGGTTCTGGCGCTCTTCCCGGTGATTTTGTTCCGGCTGGGGCGTCACTTTCACCTTGAGGCTGGATTATTGGTTGCCTTGCTGGCGATCTTCAAAGAGCGCAACGCCATTGCTGCCACGCTGTCCATTCGGGTTTCGCATAGCCGATTATTGCTGACCGAATTCCCGACGGCTCTTTTTGTTGCCCTCATTTGCTGGCTCCTGGTGGAATACCTTGCCGCCCCAGACCGTTGCCGCCTGCTCCCCCTGGCCATTGGCGGCTGGCTGGGCCTCGGCGCCATGCTGCGGCTCAACCTGCTGGCCCTGGTGCCGATGATTATCGTCTTGGTGGTGCTGGCTTTCTGGCGCCGCCCGCGGGCGGCCTGGCTCTTCAGCCTGATTCTTATCGTGTCGCTTGCCATCCCGATGATCCCCTGGTCTGCCGCCACTTCGGCGCGCTGGGGGCAGCCCGCCTGGGTGATGAAGCTGAAGATGGTGTTAGATTCGCGCTACGCCGCGCCAACGTTAACCCCCACCGCCAACCCACAGCCGCAGGCAACGCCCCTGCCCGCGACGGAAGCTCAGCCGGCGCCTGCATCCACACCCACCCCCGTGGCAACGCCTGTTCCACAGCCGGCGCCGTTATCGCAGCAGAGCGAAATCTGTGTCGGAAAAACCGGTCTGGCAGAAATTCTTTGCTTTGCCCCGGCGCATTGGGCGCATAACAACCTGATGGCCGTTCTGACTCTGCCGCATACCCTTGCCTGGGAAGATCTGCCGCACACCCTGCCGCGGGATTACTGGCTGGATATCCGCTCCTGGAATGGACGCCTTGCCGCTGACGAGGCTGTTTTGATGATCCTCAATTTGGCGCTGGTTGCCCTGGGCATCGGCTTTGCCTGGCACCGCCGCCGTTGGGCTGGCCTCGCGCCGCTGGCCTTTATGCAGATTTATTTCGTTGCCAATGCTCTGGGGCGTACTTCCGGCGGGCGTTATCTGACCCCCGTGGACTGGGTGGTTTATTTCTATGCTGCCCTGGGATTGTGCTTGATTGTGGATTGGGTGCGGACGCTGCTAGGCTTCCCTGCTGCACCTGAAGATGCCCGCCCAGCCGCACCGGCAGCCCGGCGCTTTCCCTGGTTTCTGGCCGCTGCGCTGCTCCTGGCTTTTTTGATCCCGGCTTTGGCGCTGCCTTTCATGCAGCGCGCCTTTCCAGCGCAGCTTACATCACCATCCCAATCAGATTTGCTGGATCGCCTGAATACCTCTGGGGCTCTTACACAAATGGACTTCTCGCCCCAGCAGGTGAGTGATTTCGCTGGCTCCCCCGAGGCCATACTGGTGACCGGTCGCGGCCTCTATCCCCGCTTTTATGGCATCAACCAGGGCGAACCGGATTCTCAGGCCACGCCCCAGTTCGCCGTGCGCCCATACCCGCGTCTGCTCTTCACCCTGTTGACTGCGCAGCAGCCCCGTGTGGTTGAGCTTCCCGCGAATGTGCCGCCCGAATGGATGCCCGACGCCGCTGACTGGATTGTGTTGGGCTGTCAGAACCTGACCAATCAACGCATTGATGCCATTGCGCTCATCCAGTTGACGGACCCCCCGCAGGTCATTCTGCGTTCCCCGGCAGCCGCCTTGACCTGCCCATTGCCAGAGCCGGTTTGCGATAACAACCGCAACTGCAAGTAACTCACTTGGCGGATAATTGCCGCGTGGCGGCGGTCATCAACCCGAAGGTTAACCAGAGGTAGGGCAGGGCAAACGAGTCAATGCTCAAACCCTCGCCAAGCAACGCAATCAACGCAAACTGTCCGGCCAATCCCAGTACCTGCAGCCGGCGGTCTGCGCTGCGTTCCAGCGCGGCCGCCGAAGCGCCTAAAACCACCAGCCAGCTCACAAACAGTGCAAAACCGATGATCCCCGTTTCTGCCAGCAGCCGGATCCACAGGCTCATCAGGTTTGGCAGCGCGGTTTGATAGTACAGCTTGTGCGGTTCGGCCATGGTCCACCCAAAGGGCGGCAGCCTCTCAGGGATGAAATACCCTGCATGATCCAACCCCACCCCCAATACCGGGTAACTGCCGAACACGTCCAGCCCCACCTGCCAGAAGATGGCCCGCTCGCCAAAAATCAACCCATGCGCCAGCTCATTGAAGTTGGGCTTATCTGCCAGCAGTGAAAACAGATCTGCCATGCGCGGATCCAATCGGCTCATGCCATAGGCTGCGCCCCCCGCCAGCCCCAGGTAGATGAGTAACAGCGCCAGTATCAAACCCGCGTACAGTGCCCCCCGCAGGGCCTGGCGTTCCGCCGCGGCTGGCCAGCGCCGGGCAATCCGCTTGAGCAGCCAGCGCACCAGCCACAGGTTGGCGCGCAGTAACAGCCAGGCAACCACCAGCAGGAAGCTTGCCAGTCCAATCCGTGAGAATGACAAACCCAGCACCAACACCCCCCCCGCCAGCAGCCAGGTTTCCAGCGGCAGCCGTAAAATCCGAAACGTGTGTGCTGAGGTGCGCCGCAAAGTGGCTGCCAGCCACAAAGGCAGATACAGCATATTCAACTGGTTTGCCAGCCAGGATGGTTCATAAGCCAGCCCGGTGACGCGCTTTTTGTAGAGAATGCCGCTGGCCGAGATGGCTTCCTGAATCCGCTGCATCCAGTCGGGGTACGTTTCAGGGTTTACCATGAAGGCCGCCGCCTGAGCCAGCGACCACGCAATCAGGATGACCCCGCCCCAGTTGATCCAGCGCAGCAGCTTTTGCAGGCGGCCGTCCGCTGCTGGCAGGCTGGCTGCTGCCAGGTAAAAGCAGATCCCAATTGCCAGCGACAGCACGGCGGATAATTCATTGGTCAGCCGGTTGATATTCCGAAACGGGGGCAAGTAAATGAAATAAGACACAGCCCACGAAAGCAGAGCTGCCAGAGCAAACCACAGCAGCGGCAGGCTCTGGCGCGGCAGTGTGCCCCCTTTGATCCAGCGCGGCAGCAGCCAGGCGAGCATCAATACAGCCAGAATCAACGTGGCTGGCGGCGCCACCATCGTGCCGCCCATCAGACGGGCCGCCAGCGGCAGGCTGGTGATGGGTAGCAGCAGCGCCAGGGTCGCCCAGCCAAAATCCAGCAGGCGCTGGCGCAGGCGTTCAGACACGGCGCGGCCTCCA
>DAOQTN010000396.1:0-3273 GCA_035340555.1 Anaerolineaceae bacterium
GCATTCGCAACTGGGAATTCTATACCGGCTGCTGGGAGAGTTGGATCCGGCTGAGGCAAACGCCCGTCAAGCGCTGCAAATTCGCGCAATGCTGAGTTTGCCGGAAATCCACAAGGATTATGCCAGCCTGGCTGAGATTGCCCAAGCCCGCGGCGATGAGGCGGGGGCCGCGACCTGGCAGGCGAAGGCGGATGCCAAAGAGGCTGAACTGGATCAGCTGGCACAAGGACCCAAGGCAAAGACACCCGGCAAGCTGGAAGGGCTGTCTCCCCGACTGCACCAGGTGATGCAGGAGGTGTGCCAGGCGGTGCACGCGGCCCGGCAGGGCGTAAGGCTGGAGGACCGAGCAGCGGAGCGGCTGACTGAGATGGCCGCCGGAACCGGGCCGTGGCCGGCGGTGGCGGCCTTTTTGCGCGCGGCAGCCGACCCCGGTCAGGGGGTGCCGGCGGTGCCCGACGGACTGCCGGCGGATTTGGAACAGCTGCTGGCAGCGCTGCGGGAGGCGCCGGGGTAGAACCGGGTTGGTCGAGGGCGGCGGCGGGCAAGGCCAGTTGAAGCTGGGGAAGATGGCGGTGCTGCTGGCGGCGCAACGGTCCAGGGGCATCAGACAAACAGCGGCAGCAGCGGGGGGTCGGCGGGGGTCCGCCCCTGCAGCCAGGGCTCGGCGCCCATCTCCTGCAGTTGGGCCCCGGCCTGCTGCCAGACCTGGGCGGCCTGCTCAGGTGCGGCATACCGGCAGAGGGCCAGGCGGCAGCCCACCTCATCCAAACGCCGCCCCAGGCGGTGCGCCATGGCCTCCGCCTGCTGGAGAAGCGCCGCCGGGTCCGGGACCGCCCCGACGTGGGCCAGGCAGCGCATGGCAATGACCTGCAGCCCCTCCAGCTGAATGTCCCCGGCAATCTGCCTGGCCTCCCGGGCCGCCTCCCAGGCTGCCGGGAGATCTCCCAAGCCGTGCAGACAGATGGCCAGATCAACCAGGGCCCCGCCCAACACTTCCAGGTTGGCGGCCTGACGAAAAGCCGCTGCGGCGGCTTCAACCGCCGGCCGGGCCGGGGCAAATTCCCCCTGATACAGCTGCAGGGTGGCCAGGTTGCCGCTCTCCAGCAGCTGCTCCCGCACATCGCCGGCCTGAACCGCCAGATCCAGGGCCTGCTGCACATACAATCGGGCCTCATCCAGCCGGCCGCGCGCCCAATAGACCAGCCCCAGATTGCCGATCTGGCGCATCAGATTGGAGCGGTAGTTGCAGTCCTGGGACAGTTTGATGGCCCGCCGCAGCGCCATCTCGGCCTGCAGGTAGCTGCCCAGGCTGAAATAAATCAGGCCGCGGTTGGCATCAACCGAAGCCTGGGAAATCTCATTGCCCCCGGCCTTAAAACAAGCATTGGCCAGGTCCAGATCCTCGATGGCCCGGGCGTAGCGGCCCTGGCTCCAAAACAGCACCCCGCGGCTTTCATGCAGCGTGCCCAGCAGCTGGAGGTCCCGGCCCGGCAGGGACTTGATCCGATTGATGTGCTCCCCGGCGGCCCGGATGGCCGCCTCGGTTTTCCCCTGCCGGCGCAGCAGGTCGAATTTCTCTAGGGACAGGATGGCGCCGGCAGCGGCGGAGGCAGCCGGGGCGGCCGCCAAAGCCAGTTGTTCCAGTTCCTGCTCGGCGTGCAATTGTTCAAGCTCCGCCTCGGCATGCCGGCCGGAAGCCTTGAGGGCGCCGACGATGGCACTGCTGCCAACGGCATGGGCATGGGCATCAGACACCGCCTGGGCCGCCGCCTGGGCGGCGCGGCCGGTCGCCACCGCCAGATCGATCTGTCGGGTATGCAGGTAGAGATCCGCCAGATCCGCCAGGGCCCGGGCCCGCCGGGACGCCGGCTGCGGTTCCGGCAGCTGCTGCACGGCAAATTTCAGCTCCCCCAGCCACCGGTCGGCCTGGCCCCACCGCACGGGCCAGGGGTGCAGGGCCTCAATCAGGTCGAGGGCGGCGGTTGCGGCCCCTGGAATCCGATGGGCCTCCTCCAGCAGGGCGAAGACACTCCCCAGGTGGGGCCGCAACGCCGGGGCCCCCTGCCGCTTGAGGCGGCGGGTGATTTGCTCCAGCCGGGTGGTCAGCCGGCGGGCAAAATAAGTTCCCCAATCGACATCTGGTTGGGCCGCGGGCAGCGATACCATCAGGCCTCCCGCCAATTTTTCAAAATATCGGTGCGCAAAAAGCTGATCGTCAAGCGGTGCAGCCGGTACAGGGGCCGGCTCAAGGTCCCGCTGACCTCGACCAGGTTGTCATCCCGCAGCTGCATCAGGCCGTGCCGGAAATCCCGGGCGGACAGGCCGCTGTTTGACCGCAGCCAGTCGCAATCCTCCCCGTCCGGGGAAATCAGCAGCATGGACAGCAGCAGTTGGCGGGCCGTATCATCCAGGCCCAGCCAGGCCTGGCGGTAAATATAGGTGAACAGGCGGCCCTCCGTCTCCCCCTGACACCGGCCCAGTTCCGCCAGGACATCATCCACAGGCGTATGGCAGGTCAGGGAGGCAACCAGCTTCAACGCCAGTGGGATGCCGCCCACCACCGCATAGATTTGTTCCAATTCGGCGGGGGTGGCCCGCAGGGTGTCCTGGCGCCGCCCAATTTCGCTCGCCAGCAGCCTCAGGCTGTCCGCGCGGGAGAGTTCCGGGACGGCCAGCGTCTGTACAAAAGGCAGCTCAGCCAGCGACACCCGGCTGGTCAGCAAAAACCGGGAGGTCCCGGCCAGCGGCTGCAGCGCCAGCAGCACCGCCTCGCAGTCCGGGGTGGTCTCCAGATTATCGATCACCACCAGACAGGGCGTGCCCAGCAGCAGCGGCTGGAGCCGGAAAAGCTTGGCCGGGGTGGGCAGTCCCAACAGTTGATCCTGACCCAACTGGGATGCCATCCGGCTCACAATATCATCCAGGGTCCGGGCGGCACCCTCATCAGGCTCAATCCGGCCCTGGGCATCCAGGTGGTCGGGGCGCGCGCTGATCCATAAAATGGTGCTGTAATCGGACTGCTCCGCCAGCTGGTTGGCCACCGCCTGGGCAATGGTGGTCTTGCCAATGCCGCCAATGCCCTCCAGACTGAAAAATTGGCCCCCCTCCGGCCCCGTCAGGCCCTGTTTCACCCGGCGGATGAGGGCCTCCACCCCAAACAGACGCAGATAGTTGCCCTGCGGGATGAACTGCTTCCGCAGCGTGAGGGGGGGGCCAACTCCGGACTTGTGCTCGTTATTTTGCAGCTGCTGCAGCAGCAAATGAACCCCCAGG
>DAOQTN010000397.1:0-3273 GCA_035340555.1 Anaerolineaceae bacterium
TGAAATGGCTGTGCAGCTAGGTGAAAGCGGCGGTTTATTGCCGAACATGCCCTATTTATTGGGGAGGCCTGCTCCCTGACCGCCTTGCATAATGGATGCCCCACCGCCAAGGTGTGCGGCTATCGAACTCTTCACATAGAAAACGACGCCGGGGAACGATTTTACGTAGGCCACGAATCCTGCAAATCCATCGTTTACGGAGAGGACGCCTACTCCATTGCTTCATACAAAAATCAACTGGAAGAACTCGGGGTGCGGAGCTTCCGCATCGATTTTTTAACCCGCCCCTACACCCGCAAGAGGTTTCATGAAGTTTTGTCTTCGGCTTGGGCGGGGCAAAAGGTTTCGGGGTCCCACAGCGCCAATTTCACCCGTTCTCTTCTTTAAGAAAATTTTTGACGCGGCACTGGGTAGTAATGATAATATTTCTTACCCATGAATGGTCTTTATATTTTTCTTGAGGAAAGGACGTCTCAATGAAATATTCCGGTCTTATCAGGCTTATAAAAATGTGCCTGATCGTTGCAACCTTAACCCCTGCCGTTGTCAACGCGCAAACGAGCTCAGAGATTATGGATAACGGGGGCGCCGGCTTTACCACTGCGGGAAGCTGGAGCAATCAATCCAATAATAAGGCCTATGCCAACTCTCAATTGGTAACCCGTGCATTTCGCTTGAGCCGGTCCAATGCATCGGCATCCTGGACCTTCTCCAATCTGGTGGAAGGGGAGTACCGTCTGGCGTTGGCGATCGGCAATACCACGAAGCTTGCCAAGGATGCCGTGTATCAGATTGAAACTGGAAACGCGATATCCTTTGTCACGGTGGATCAATCCAATAGCGCCACCAATTTTCAGGCGGATAGCCGCAGCTGGAAGGATCTCGGCCAGTTTCATCTGGTGGCTGGTAACACCATCAAAGTCTCGGTTACCAACAAGTTTTCTAGCGGTGATAATATGGCGGTGGATGTGATGCGCCTGGAAATGGTGGATGTCCGGACACCGGCGATCGTGGTGGGCCCGCAAGGCCCCATGGGGCTGCAGGGTCCTGCAGGTGAAGCCGGTCTCCAGGGTCCCGCTGGTCCCACCGGATTACCGGGACCCGCCGGTCCGCAGGGTCCTGCTGGTCCCACCGGATTGCCGGGCCCGGCCGGTCCACAGGGACCGCAAGGTGTGGGCGGTGATGCCGGACCTCAGGGCCCGCAAGGTCCCCAGGGCCCTCAGGGTGACTCATACTTTTCCCTGGATGTGGATACTCTGACCTTGCCCGATTACAACCTTGTGCTGGAAAAAAACCTCGTGGTTCAAGGCACACTGGGGATTTCAGCTCAATCCATCGCAAATTTGGGTGTGTGTGACGGTGCCAGCATGGGTCGTATGACCTTTGTGGCGGAAGCTGGAACTTTGGTGGTTTGTGATGGCACCAACTGGAAAGGCGTGCAATTGAATGCACTGCAGGTTAAAAAGCTGGCTTTCATTTCATCCAGCACACACTACCCATCGCAGTTAGGCGGCATCACGGGTGGGGATGCCATCTGCCAACAGCTGGCAAACCAATCCGGCTTCGGCACCCGCACCTTTAAAGCCATCCTGTCCAATGACACCACCAATGCCCGCGATCGTTTTGTCAACACCGCCAACACAGGGTACTACCGGGTTGATGGGGCACAGGTTGCCACCACGTTTGCGCAGCTGTTCTCCGGCGCCGCGATCGCTAATGTTCTGGCCATGACGGAGCAAGGGCAGTTTGTCACGGATTTCAACGTGGCCACCGGCTCTGATGGTGGCGGTAATCGCATTCCGGGGTTTAACTGCAACAACTGGAGCGCGACCACCGGGAACTTTTCGCAGGGTTTTGCCGGAGGCATTTTCAACAATTATCTCTTTAGTGCAACCCCATCCTGCGCTGCCAGCCCCTTGCGGATCTATTGCCTCGAAGATTAAAAGTTACCGAATATCAGGCGACCCCGGGTCGCCTTTTTTATCCCCTAATGCCCCCACTTTACCGAAGCACTATTGAATGTACTGTGAATTGCCCCGGCTAAACGGTGCAAGGGTCATGGAGTTTTCGTACCAACGGACCCTTTGGTTGAGATTGGGGTTTTTGGACTGATCCGGATTGATGATGGCGGACCAGATTTTGATGGTGGTGTAGCCTGTCGTGGTATTGGGAACGACGCAGGCGATGGCAGCGACGCCGCGATCGATATTGGCTCTTTGTACGGTGTTTCCCGCCATAATTCCAGCCGGTAGGTAGCGGGAGCGTGCCCAATTGTAGCGCTCCAGCGCAACCACGGGAATCTGATTCTGGGTGCAGCTGAGACCATTCAAACGGGCGGTGCAATTAACGTCGTTCATGATGCCGTTGATGTAGGTTTGATTCATAACCGGGAGTCGACCGTTGCTGAGGTTCGACGGGGCATTGACGCATTTGGTGGACAGGGTGGCCAAATAATTTCCTCCCCCCGACCCGTTTGTCAGTTCAATGCGGGATCCCACCCGCTTGTATCCCGCTGGGTCGTTGCTCTGATGGAGATTGATAGTGGAAAACATGGCCGGTGCAAACTTATCGGGGATCGAGAGGTAGAAGGTGCTGCGAACCAGCGATAGAAAATGAATATTATCCTGTTTGGCAGCCTTGCGGGCCTGTAAATAAGTGGAGCCTTTTTGGATCTGGCCATAAAATGCCGTCCCCATGACCGCAAGCAGTCCGGTAAGCCCCACGGTGATAAGAATCTCCACCAGCGAGGCGCCTCTTTCACCATGGAAACGTGGATCCACCATCTTTGACACCCAAATCAGTGACTGAATTTTTGTGGCGACACCTGCCGGCTTAACATAAAGTTCCCGAATTCTTCAAAGTCTTTAACCTTCTGCTTTTTGGCGCCATCATTTTGAATAAAGAAGTCGCCGGATACCATGCCATTGGCCACAAAAAGGTGATCCTGCACAAGGTTTTCGCTGGCTTCACCTGGATCGGGGGTCAACAGCAGGTTCCACACCAGCCCACCTTCTTCCTTCGCCACCTTTTCAACAGCTTCAAGACGGACGGTATGATAGTCCTTGTCGATCAGTACATCGTTGGTTGTCAGTTCTTCGGCCCGTTTGATACCAAAACCGGTCATGAAAGGGTGATTGTGGGTGGCGGTGATGGTCTTGCCACCAAAGGTCAGCTTGTACATGTCGCTTTTCTGATCTCCCACCACAACCTGGCCAACCCGAATTGGTGTGCCGGAGGCTGGGTTGAACACGTATTCACCTGATTTGATCTCGT
>DAOQTN010000398.1:0-3257 GCA_035340555.1 Anaerolineaceae bacterium
CGACCAGCGCGGGAAATTGGTGCGTCAAACGCGGCTGCCCGGCGGGAATGGGCGTGGTCTCCCCCTCCGGCAGTTCGGCCACCCAGATCTCCCCGCCCAGCCGCACCTGGCCGCGCGGGGCGACGGCAAGACGCACAATGCCCTGCCGCCCGACCAGGGAGTCCCGGCCCATGATCGAGGGGGCACGCATGGCTTTCAGCGCCAGGGACACGGCGAACGAGAAGGTGACGGCGATGAAAATTCCCGTGCCGATCACCAGGGGGATGGAGATGCGCGGCACACCGGGAATGCGCACCGAATTGAACAGCACCAGGGCTCCGGCGATGAAAGATCCCACCCCCGCCACCGTCAGGGCCCCATGCGTGGGGGCCTTCAAGTCCAGGATGAACAGGACAAAGGCGATCAGCAGGAAGATCAAACCAAACCAGTTGACCGGCAGGATGCCCAGGCCGTAGATGGCCAGGGCCAGGCACACCGCGCCAATGAAGCCGGCCACCCAGCCGCCCGGGCTGGACAGTTCAATGAGTACCGCCTGGACCCCAATGGACAACAGCAGGAAGACCAGGTTGGGGTTGGTCAGCAGCTGCAGCAGTTCTTCAATAAAGGTCTGCCCGATCGGCTGCGGAGTCAGGTCGCGGCTGTGCAGGGTCTGCTCGACCCTATTCACCCAAACCGTGCGTCCATCCAGCTGTTCCAGCAAATCCGGCAGGTCCACCGCGATGCCGTCTATCAGGCCGACCGCCAGGGCCTCGCTGGCGGAAACGGCGCGGGCACTGCGGATGGTATCCTCGGCCAGGGCGACAGCTTCGGGGCCGCGCCGCTCAGCAAGACTGCGGACTTGGGCACTGAGGACGTTTTTGATCTTGGCGTCCATGGTTTCCCCCAGATCACCGCCCTCGCTGTCAACCGGGCTGGCCGCACCGATGACGGTCTCCGGGGCCATATAGGCGGCATGAGCTGCCAGGGTGATGATGGTGCCGGCACTGCCGGCCATGGCCCCATTGGGGGTCACATAGACCACCACCGGAATCTGACTGCTGCGGATCCGGGTCACCATCTGGCTCATCAGGTCTGTGCTGCCGCCCGGGGTGTTCAGCTGAAGAATCACCAGGTCGGCACCCTGTGCCTCAGCCAGCCCCAGGCCACGATCCAGGTATTGCACCAGGACCGGCGTCAGCGGACCCTCCGCACTCAAAACTATCACGGTATCGTCCGGCGTTTGCGCCTCGACGACGGTCGTCAATGTCCCCAGCATGAGCACAATCAGCCAGCAAATTCCCAGAAATTGTTTCATGTCATCCTGGCGTTGGAAACCACCTCATCAGGCAGGTGGGTGCCCCGGCGGGCACAACCGCCCTCCTTTCAATGTTTTGGGTCTGCCACCCAACGGGGGATGAATCCCATTGGGCAACCGGATCGCCGGACCCGATCATCCGGCAGGGATGGTGCCAGCAGCAGGGCAACGGTCTCAAGGCCAAAGCGTCAATCATCAACTGGTGGCTTGAATACAGCACCCGTCCGGGTCTGAGGCCGTCGTCTCCGGGTGGTCGGAGATCCCATCCCCTGGATTCAGGGACCAGTCATTCATTTTTGCAGGCGCTGCCATCCACTGTCCGGCAGGATGTTCCAGCTGCAAGTCGACCAACCCGGCCTGGCAGTTACTAATATTGTACAACCTCTCCGGCAAACAAAAAAGGGGATAACAGCGTAAATCGCCGTTATCCCCAAATTGGGTTGACATTGCTGATGTGGAGGGAGCAAGCCTGCCACCGATCTCCAACAGCAGCGGATCAACCAGGCATCCAGCCCGGGTTATTCGGTGGTGACGAGGGTTCCCACCGGCTCGCCCAGCAGAGCCTGGCGCAGCGCATCAGGATCCCAGAGGTTGAGTACCAGAATGGGCAGTTTGTTATCCATGCACAGGGAAATCGCCGTGCTGTCCATCACCTCCAGGCGGCGGTTGAGGGTTTCAATGTGCGAGACCCGGTCAAACTTCACCGCAGCCGGGTTGCGCTTGGGATCAGAATCATAGACTCCGTCCACCTGGGTGGCCTTGATGAGCACATCGGCGCTGATTTCCATGGCCCGCAGAGCCGCAGCTGTATCGGTGGAGAAGTAGGGGTTGCCCGTTCCTCCGCCGAAAATAACCACCCGTCCCTTCTCCAGGTGGCGGATGGCCCGGCGGCGAATATAGGGCTCGGCAACCGTACGCATCTCGATGGCCGATTGGACCCGGGTAATCACCCCCCGGCTTTCCAGCGCGTCCATCAAAGCCAGCGCATTCATGACCGTGGCCAGCATGCCCATGTAATCCGCCGTGGCGCGATCCATGCCCATTTCCAGACCGACGCGGCCGCGCCAGAGGTTGCCGGCGCCAATGACAATGGCCACATCCACGCCGAGTTCGCGCACTTCCCGCACCCGCTCGGCAATATGAAGTGCCCGTTGGGGATCGATGCCAAAGCCTTGGGGGCTGGCAAGGGCCTCGCCGCTCAGTTTGAGCAGAATACGATGATATTTCAAACCGTCCATAAAACCTCCTCGGGGATGATAAAGGCCAACCTTGCGGTTGGCCTTTATTGTATCATTTACTACTCGCCGGAAACTTCGCCCAAACCCCAGCGGACAAACCGCCGGATGACGATATTTTCGCCGGTTTTGACCACGGCATCATTCAGCAGCTGCTGAATGGTGATGGACTCGTCCCGGATGTAGGGCTGCAGCAGCAGAACATTCTCGACCTTGAATTTTTTCAAAGCACCTTCCACGATGCGGGGCAGCACAGCTTCGCCCTTGCCCTCTTCGCGGGCTTTGGCGGTGGCAATCTGGGCCTCGTGGTCGAGCACGTCCTGGGGGACATCCGCTTCGGTGATGTAGAGCGGGGAGGAGGCGGCAATCTGGAGCGCCAGTTCATGGGCAAAGGTGCGGAAGGCCTCGGAGCGGCCGACAAAGTCGGTTTCGCAGTTGACTTCCACCATTACCCCCACACGGCCATTGCCATGGGAGTACATTTCCACGACACCTTCAGCGGCAATCCGGCCGGAGCGCTTGGCCGCAGTGGCCAGGCCCTTCTCGCGCAGGAAATCGACCGCGGCCTTCATGTCGCCGTTGGCTTGCTCCAGAGCCTTGCGGCAGTCCAAGATGCCGGCGCCAGTTGCCTCGCGCAGTTCTTTAATCATATCAGTCGTAATAGCCATGGGATATTCCTCATCTCTCGCTGGGGTTACTCGGCTGCTTCGCCGGTGGTTTCGGTGGTC
>DAOQTN010000399.1:0-3254 GCA_035340555.1 Anaerolineaceae bacterium
GGCCCCCCACCCGGATGCCCAGCCGGCCCCCCAGCCGGATGCCCACCCGGACGCCCGCCGGGATCCCCGCCGGGGCGTGCGCAAGGTCCTGCTGTAGGCGGCGGGCGGCTGATGAGGCCGGACCGGTTCCGTTTGAAAGTCGAACCCGACACAACCGCTGCCCGGTTGTGTCCCAACTGGTAGGAGCTGAGCATGTTCCGTTTGAAAGTCGAACCCGACACCCCGGAAACCAAACTGTATGAAAATGCAGATTATGACACTTTCTGGCAGGGGGTGCAGCAGCGCAAGCTGGATGAATTGGAACAGGCCCTGGTGCGGCGGATGCTGCACCTGCCGGCCCGCCGGCTGTTGGAGGTGGGCTGCGGCTACGGCCGCCTGCTGGAGACCTACCTGGCTGGAGCCGCTGAAGTGGTCCTGCTGGACAGTTCCCAGTCGCTGCTGCAGCAGGCCCAGGCCCGCTCGGCCGGGCGGGCTTTATGCCTGGCCTGTGATCTGCACCGGCTGCCCTTCCCGGACGGGGTGTTTGACCAGGTGATGATGGTGCGGGTTTTTCACCACCTGCCCGATTCCAGGCGGGCCCTCAGCGAGCTGGGCCGGGTTCTGGGCGGTGGGGGGCATCTGCTGTTCTCCTACTGCAACAAAAAAAACCTGGAGCGGGTGCTGCGCTGGCTGGTGGGCCGCAATCCTTATCCGCCCTTTGCCCCCGAGCCGGCCTGGGTCTGGAACCTGTTCTACATGCACCATCCCCGGCAGGTGGCAGCCGAACTGCACCAGACCGGCTTTGAGCTGCAGCAGGTGTGTGGGGCCGGGGTGGTGGACAAACTGGCCGGACTTTTGGGCCGCCGCGGGGCGCGTCTGCCCCCCGGGGTCAGCCTGGCTGCCCCCTTGGGCCGGCTGGCTCTGGCCCCCTGGATTTTCTGCGACGCCCGGCGCCGCGATCCGGCTGGATTGCCGCCGGGGGCGGCAGGGGCCGCTGCTGAGGGGCCGGTCGCCGCCCTGATGTGCTGCCCGGTGTGCCGCAGCCGGCTGGAGCACCTGGCGGATGGCTGCCGCTGCCCGGACTGCGGGCGGCTTTATCCCCGGCAGGACGGGGTCTACAATTTTCTCTGAAAGTTTGCTGGAAAGGTTGTTGGCAGGGCTGCCGGAAAGGCGGCCGGAAAGGCTGCCGGAAAGGCTGCCGGAAAGACGGCTGGAAAGGTTGTTGGCAAGGCTGCCGGAAAGGTTGTTGGAATGGTTGTTGGAATGGTGGTTGGAAAGGTGACGACATGACTGTTGGAATGGTCGTTGGAAAGGCGATGACATGGCTGCTGAGCTGAAGGTGCTGGCGCTGGATGATCCCCGTTGGGTGGCATTTTGCCGCGGCCATGACCAGGCCGGCATCTTTCACAGCCCGGCCTGGTCCGACTTGCTGGCCCAGACCTACGGGCTGTCGATCCAGGCGATTGTGCGGCAGGACGAGAGCGGGATCTTGACCGCCGGGCTGCCCTTTGCCGCCGTCCAGCTGCCGTTGGCCCGGCTGCGGCTGGTGGCGCTGCCCTTCAGCGATCACTGCGCCCCCCTGTCCGGCGGGCCTGGCCAGGTGGGGGAGTTGGTGGACCGGCTGCGGGAACTGCATCCGGGTGCGGCGCTGGAACTGCGCTGGACCTACCCGACCCGGCCGGGTCTGGCCCAGGCCGCCCGGCATGTGCTGCACCTCCTGCCGCTGGAGGGCGGGGTGGACGCCGCCGCGGCGCGCATTCATCCGATGCACCGGCGTAATCTGCGCACCGCCCGGCAGCGGGGGGGTGCACTCAAAAGTTGTAAGAAAGGATGGCAAAAAAAGAGCCAACCTGTTAGGATTGCGGTTTGCAGACCAAAACCAGAACAGGAGGCTCACAATGGAGTTTAGCACAAAACTGATTGATAAGATGGCCCAAATCATGGCGGAAGAAATGAGTGAATTGATGCCGGCGCCGGAGAATATTCGTGAAGTGGAGACAGAAATGCGAAAGCTGCTACGAAAAGTCGGAGCAAAAGCGCTAAGTCAGTATTTGGAACGAACAGATGAAGCTGAACCACTGGAGAAAGAGAAGAAGTGCGAATGCCAGGGAAAGCAAAAGTACCTGTTTCGGCGAAAAGGGGTAATCTTGAGTGTGTTTGGGCGGGTAAGTTACAATCGGCGTTATTATTCATGTCCAAGCTGTGGAAACGGACACTCTCCATTGGACAAGAAGATGAATATTGCTGCTGGCGAGGTGACGGCGGGATTGGCTGAGTTGTTGGCGCTGGCAGGTGTCGAGAGTTCTTTTGTGGAATCGAGCAGATTTATCGAGCGGTTTTTGTTGTTTCGGGTCAGTGACAACACGCTGCGCAAAGAGACGGAGCGATTTGGCGAACTGCAAAAAGCCCAAGAAGAAGAGTGGAAGAAACAGAGCCAGAAAGAGGCCTGGTTGCAAGAGCGATTACAGAAGTACGGCAAACGAGCAGGTCGCTTGTATGGTTCAATCGACGGGGTAATGGCGCCATGTAAAGGCGAATGGCGTGAGCTAAAAAACATTGCCTGGTATGAGGTCGAAAAAGTGCGCTCCTATGAATCCCGCAGGCATCATAACAGCACGGTTGGCGAGCAAAATGACCTACAGGCCCAAAAAATCACTTATCATTGCGATATCCAGCCTCCTGATAAGTTCGGCGACCTATTCTGGGCCACTGCTTGCCAGCGTAACGCCGATTTGCACGAAGAACTGGTCTTTGTTTGCGATGGGGCCATTTGGATTTGGAAACTGATCGAGCGTCACTTCCCACATGCCGTCCAAATTGTGGACTGGTATCACGCCAGTGAATACTTGCCCCCCATTGCTGAATCTGCTTTCGGCCATGATACGCCTGAGTATCATGCCTGGCTTGAGCAGGCCCGTTCCTTGCTTTGGGAAGGCCAAATTGAATCCTTGATCCATGACTGCCAATTGCTGGCTTCAGTCCCTCTGGCTGCTAAAGCGGTCTACGATGCTGTATCTTATTTCACCAACAACCAGAAGCGTATGGATTATGCCCGCTTTCGTCAGCAGGGCTATTTCATCGGCAGCGGCACCGTCGAAAGTGCCGGCAAACAAATCGCCGGCCTCCGTCTCAAACGCGCTGGCGCTCGTTGGACCGAAACCGGCGCTGTTGCTACTGCCAAAGCCAGGGCTGCATGGCTCAGCGATCAGTGGGATGATTTGGCTGCTCGCCGCGCCGCTCTACCGCTGGCCGTCTAACAACCTTTGAGCGCTCCC
>DAOQTN010000400.1:0-3227 GCA_035340555.1 Anaerolineaceae bacterium
CCAGGAACCGACCCACCCGCCATATGTTTTTTACCCGACCCGCAGGGAAATTCTCAGGCCACCCGGCAGATCCGGGGCGGTTGCGCCAAACCGGCCGGATTTGATCGCCCCGGCAGGGATGTGTCCCGCCCCATCCCCCCCGGAGAGGTCGTCTAATTTGGGTCAGAGGGCGGTGAAATAATGCTATAATTTAGTCGTTTCCGGGTTCCCCCATCCCCGACCTCCCAGCCCCGCATCCTTTCATCCCCGCCCGCATCCCCACATCCTTTCATTCCCCATCCACACATTCTCTCCAAGGAAGCCCGCAATGAACAAAAATCCTGGCAGCAGAAAAAACGCCGCACCCGCCGGGGCACCGCGGCCTTTGGCCATGGTCAAGGCCCAGCAGGATACCATCCAGCGATCGTTGAAACTGCCCTTTTCCGGCACCATCGCCGCCATCATCCTGGTGATCCTCGTGGTCTTGGGGATTGGCGCCTGGCTGATCTTCAACCAGACCCGCACCATTGAATTGACGCTGGCCACCGGCCCCGCCACCGGCCGGGCTTACGCCTTCGGCGAAGCCTACGCCCGGGTTGTGGCCGAGGCGGAGCCCCGCCTCCACATTACCGTGGTTGAAACCGAGGGCACGATCGAAAACATGCGCCTGCTCCAAAGCGGGGAGGTCGATCTGGCCCTGGGTCAGACCGATGTGGATGCCGGATCACAAATCCGCACGGTCGCTTTCCTGTATCCGGAGCTGTTTCACCTGGCGGTCCGGGTCGGGCTGGATGTCCAGAGCCCGGCCGATTTGAAGGGCCTGCGGGTGGCCACCCCGCCGGAAAGCAGCGGCTCATACAATTCCTTCCAGTTCGTGATGAGCCATTACGGCATCCAACCGGAGGAGATCACCCTGGTGCCGCTGAGCGCGGCGGACATCAACCCGGCATTTTTACGCGGCGAGGTGGATGCCGTCTTCCGCAACCTGCCGCTGGGTGAATCGATGACCCGCGAACTGCTCGCCACCGGTCAGGCCCAGCTGATCCAGTTCGACCAGGTCGCGGCGATGCAGGTGCCCAAGCCCTACATCATGGGAATCACCATCCCCATGGGAACTTATCGGGCAGCGGACCCGGCCGTGCCGGACCGGGATCTCAACACCATCGGCGTGCAAAACGTCCTGTACGCCAACGCCGACCTGGGTGACACCACCGCCCGTTCACTGACCCGGGTGCTGTTTGAACATCAGAACGCCCTGGTCTCCTTGAACCAGTGGGCCGCATTCATCAGCTCCCCGCTGGATTACGATAACCTCATCGGACCGGCCCTCCATCCGGGAGCCCTGGCCTACTACGATCGGGAGAAACCCAATTTCTTCCAACGGTATTATAATGAAATCACCTTCCTGTTCATGGTCGCCCCGTTGTTTGGCTCCATATATGTGGGCATCCGGGCCCGCATGGCCGCCCGGCAGAAGAAGCAGGTGAACACCTACCAACAGCGCCTGATCGCCTTGATGCAGGAAAATGAGACCGCCAGCGAGTTGACCCGGGTCCAGGAAATCGAGCATGCACTGAACACCCTGCTCACCGAAGTACTGCGCGGCCTGGATGAAGGCCAGTTTGAGGTCAATGATTTACAAACGTTTTCATTTGGTTGGGACAAGGCCATTGCCGCCGTTCGTCACCACCAGGAAGAACTTTCCCGGAAAGAATGACCGGGGTCTGAAGTTTCCATATTATCCACCATTCAACCCAATGGAAAACCCCCAAAGGAGGGGCTGATGCAAAAACAATTACAAGCGCAAATAGAACGACTGAAGCAAGCCGGGGCGACCTACGCCGATGTGCGCTGGTATCCGGTTGAGGAGACCAGCGAACTGACCATGTGGAACGGCAACCTCAAGAACGCCGCCGCCTCCCGGCAGAGCGGCCTGGGGATCCGGGTCCTCTACCGGGGCGCCTGGGGCTTTTCAGCTTCATCCGATCTGAGCAATCTGGATGCGTTGTTTGATCAGGCACTCGGCAATGCCCGCATTGCCGCCCAGCGGGTCACCTTCCCGGTGCGGCTGGCCGAGAAGGACGCCATCCAGGCCTCCTTTAACAGCCCCAACCGGATCGACCCCTTTGGCGTGCCGCTGGCCGACAAAATCGCCTTCATGCAGGCCATGGACGAAAAACTGAACCAGCCCGGCGTGATGCAGCGGGTCTGCGCGCTGACTTTCGTGCGCAAGCAGGTCATCTTCCTCGACTCCGAGGGCAGCGAAATTGAAAAGAACATCATCGAGGTCTTCCCGGAAATCCAGGTGATGGGTGTCGATGCCGATGGGGTCTCCCAGGTGCGCAAGTTCAGCCCCAGCCGGATCGGCACCACCCGCGGTTGGGAAACGGTGGATGTGTCCTTGTTCAGCGAGAATGCGGAACGCATCGTGCGCGAATTGAACCAGGTCCTGGCGGCAGAAAGCTGTCCCCAGGAGGATCGCTCGGTCATCCTGCTGCCGGGGATCATGTTCCTGCAAACCCATGAGACCATCGGCCACGCGTTGGAACTGGACCGCATTCTGGGCTATGAACTGGCCTTCGCCGGGGGGTCCTTTGTGACCCTGGACGACTTCGGCAAACTGCGCTACGGTTCCCCCAAGCTGACCGCCCGGGCAGACGCCACACTGCCCAACAGCCCCGGCAGCTTTGGCTACGACGACGATGGCATCCCGGCCCAGGACAATCTCCTGATTGACAAGGGGATCCTGGTGGGTGCGATCACCGGGCGGCAGATGGTGGAAGAGGCCAATGCCCGGGCCCGCAAACAGATTTTCAGCGGCAGCTCCGGCGCCAACCGCGCCACGGCCTTCTACCGCGTGCCGATTGAACGCATGACCAACATCAACATTGATCCGGGTGAGGATGGCACCCTGGACGACATTGTCCGCCACACCGAACGCGGCATCATCCTCGACGGGGAGAAGAGCTGGTCGATTGGCTCCAACCGCGAACAGTTCCATTTTGCCACCGAGATCGGCTGGCTGGTGGAGGACGGGCAGGTCACCCGGGTGGTCAAGAACGCCACCTACCGGGGCGAGACGCTCAAATTCTACAATTCCCTGTCTGCTGTGGGCGATGCTTCCACCTGGGAAGTCCGCTATGTGGACAACTGCGGCAAGGGCCAGCCCAACCAGATCATGCAGTTGGGACACGGCGTGCCGGTCTGCCGATTTGACAATGTGAGAATTGGAGAGTAACCGTGAAGGA
>DAOQTN010000401.1:0-3226 GCA_035340555.1 Anaerolineaceae bacterium
GCCAATTTCTGGCGCATTCCCTTGGAAAACTGTCCACAGCGCCGGTTGCGGGCCTCCGCCAGGCCAAATTGTTCCAGCATGTCGGTGATGCGTTTCATGCGGCTGGAAGCGTCCATCCCATACAACTTGGCATAGAATTCCAGATATTCCAGCGCGCTCAAACGTGATTAAAGGCCGTGGTGTTCGGTGAGCACGCCCACCGCCGCGCGCACCTTGTCAGGCTGGGCGACCACATCGTATCCGGCCACCCGGGCCCGGCCGCGGGTGGGGGTCAAAACCGAGGTCAACATGCGAACCGTGGTGGTCTTGCCCGCGCCGTTGGGTCCCAAAAGCACCAAAACCTGACCCGGTTGAACGTCCAGATGAACACTGTTGACTGCCGTGAAATCATCAAAAACCTTGGTCAAATCCTCAGCCCAGATCATCTTGGCCTCACTTTCTCAAAAACCAATCAGCTCACTGAACCTGCATTTCAGCGGGGGGGGTTACCTTGCGGTGACGCACAATCAACATCACCACGGCAAAGGCCATCACCAGCACCATCAACCACTGGTTGGCATTGATCCCGGCCAACAGCGACGCATCCAGGCGGAGAAACTCCAGCGTGAAGCGTGTGATCGGGTACAGGATTAAGTAAATGAAGAAGGAATCACCCGGCTTGAAGACATGCTTGAAACGCTTCTCCAGCCAGAAGAGGATACCCATCGAAAGCAAATTCCATAAGGACTCATACAGGAACAGCGGGTGATAATACTCCACGCCTGCATACTCCGGCAGTCGGTGCAGGGGCTCAATATAAATCTTCCACGGCAGATTGGTGGGAGCGCCGTAAAGTTCCTGATTGATAAAGTTGCCCCAGCGTCCCACGGCCTGGGCCAGCAGCAATCCCGGGGCAATGATATCTGTCCAGGACAGCAGACTGATCCGTTTGATGCGCGTGTATATCAGCAGGGCCAAAAAGCCACCCACCACCCCGCCAACAATCCCCAAACCACCCCGCCAGATCATTAACATATCCAAGGGATGCTGAAAATACCAGCGGGTGGTGATTCCCGCCTCAACCATGGAGGGCGGCGGGGTCAACACGTGCCAGAGCCGGGCCCCCAACACCCCGCCGATCAGCAGCCAGAGAATCATGTCCCAGACAACTTCAGGGTTTTGGCCAAAGCGGGGGGCCCGCTTGGATGCCAGCACCGCCGCTCCCACCACTCCACTCATGATGATCAAGCCGTAGAAGCGGATGTTCAGATGCTCCACCCCCGCCTTTTCAAAGGCAAAACGGCCAGCAATAATGACCGCCAGGGTGATAAGGGTGACCACCCAGTCAATATTGAACCGGGCTGCCGGATTCTTCCGCCGCTCCCGCAGATAAGGCAGCACCGATGTAAACAAAATGCCAGCCGCATACAAGGCCAACAGAATCCCCAACAGCAGGTCGGGGGCGATTAAAAGCCCCTCACGATCAACAGTCAGCATCGATAAACCTCCGCCCGATAAGGGTTCCTTTGATTATATGACAGACCGGCCCGAAAAACGAGCCGCTGTAGAACAGCTTACAAGGTTGTTAAGCCTGAGAGACAGGTTTTTCCAGGATTTTCGTGCGGGTAAACAGCAGGCGCTGCACAAAAGTAATGTGGGAAATCAGGCCGACCAGGGCAATCATGATGCGCCCCGGCAGCAACCAGTCGACGCCAAAGAAAATTACAGCCAACACCAACAGGATGAGCTTTTCCTGACGTCCGGCCAGGCCAACCACACAGCTTTTTATGCCCCCCATCGACTCCGCCTTGGCTCGCACGTATGAGGCCATGACAATGCCGGAAGCGGCAAACATGCCCAGGAGAGGGGAAATCGCACCGTTCAGCATCAGTCCCGCCACCAACATGAATTCAGCATAGCGATCCGTACAGTGATCCAGCACCGAGCCAAAGGCGGTGCCCAGATTGCCTGCCCGGGCGGTGGCGCCATCCAGCATGTCTGCCAGATTCATCACCACGATCATCATCAGCCCGAACCAATACCGGGCTGCGCCCAAGGCGAACATGCCCAGCAGGGCGGCAAACAGGCTGAACAAGGTCCAGAAATTTGGCGTCAGGTGCAGTTTCAAACTGGCCCGGCCAAAAGGAATGGAAAGTTTTTCGTAAAGGGCCCGAAATCTGGTCAGCATGGGGGTGCCTCAGAGGATGATTTTTTGCGGGCGGCTCAGCAGCCAGGCCTGGCGGCGGTCCGCCTCGGCACGGCTCAGGGGAAAGTCGGGACCACTGTTTTCAACCATGACCGAGGAAACCGCAGAGGCAAAACAGCCCACACTGGACAGATCTTCCGGGGTTTCCAAATATTTGGTCATGAAACCCGCCGCATAGGTATCTCCAGCCCCGGTGGGATCGATGGCATTGGTGGTGAAGGGGGGAATTTCCACGATATTTCGACCATCGTAAATGATCGAACCAGCCTCGGCCAGGGTGGTCACGGCAATTTTCCCGCCAAAGCTGTATAAGGCCTTGACTGCCCCCACCGGATCCTGACGGGGATCGATCCCGGTGATGACCCGCGTTTCCAGTTCATTTGCCTTGACAATGGTTGAAATCGGAGCGATATTGATAAACGCATCGGTCAATTCATGAACAATATCCTCCCCTTTCAACCCCCGCAGCAACCCTTGGGGATCCAGCAGGATGGGGGCATCAGTTTCCTGGCGGATCTGGCGCACCATATCGGGGCCAACCTCACCCAGAATCGGTCCCAGCAGGACAAAATCGACCTCACCAAAACCATAGGTCGCCACCGGGATCGGAGCTGCCACACCCAGGATGGTCAGTTCTCGATTTCCGGCAGCATCATAAATGAGGCTGAAGCCGCCAGTCTGAGCAGCCGGAAACAGACGGTGTTGAATTCCCCGGTGGTCCAGATCGGCGGTCAAGGCGGATTGGTAATCCAGGCCGACGGTGCCCACCAGAATGCCCTGCTCGCCCAGATAGGAGACGGCCAGACAGGCGTTGGTGGAACAGCCCGAAAGGACCCGCTCTCGTCGGGTGAGCACCGGGGTCATGATGACATCGTAAACGGGATTGCCAAAGGTCAGAATGCGTTTTTTCATAAAGTTATCTCCAAACAGGGTTCAGCGCCGCTTAAATCGCGGCGGAGCTAATCATTTAAAGGGCGGCTGGCGGCCGCCCAAGCCGGAGTATGATAATCGAGAGCGGGGTGCGCGTCAAGCAGACCGAAA
>DAOQTN010000402.1:0-3207 GCA_035340555.1 Anaerolineaceae bacterium
GCCAGACCCTCTGGCACATTCCCGGTGGTCCGGATGCCTCCACGTTGCAGTTGGGTGAACCGGCCGTCATCTCCGAAATCACGGGCCGGACGGTGGTCAGCGGCTTCAGGACCCGGGACATGGCTGCGGGCGGCCAGGGGGCCCCGCTGGTGGCCTACATTGACCAGATGTTGTTCCGCGACCCCAAAATGACCCGGGTGGTGCAAAACATCGGCGGCATCGCCAACCTCACCTGGCTGCCGGCCGGCAGCCGGCCGGACCTGTCTCCGCTGGCTTTTGACACCGGCCCGGGCAATATGCTGATCGACGATGCCGTGCGCCGGGCAACCGGCGGGACCTGCACCTATGACCGGAATGGCGAAATGGCCGCCCGGGGTCATGTCCACGCCCCCCTGCTGCAGGACCTGCTGGGTCACCCCTATTTTGTCCTGCAGCCGCCCAAGACCACCGGCCGGGAACTCTTCGGCAGCCAGTTTGGCGAAGCCGTCTGGGTGAGCGCCCTCGCGCACCATCTGTCTCCGGCTGACATTATCGCCACGCTGACCGAATTGACCGCCGCAAGCATTGCCAATGCCTGTCATGAATTTCTGCCCATTTTCCCGGACGAGATCATCCTCAGCGGCGGCGGGGTCTTCAATCCAACCCTGGTCAACGCCATCCGCCGCCGGGCCGCCCCCGCCCGGGTGCTGATCAGCGACGAGGTGGGATTAAAATCCGATGCCAAGGAGGCGGTGGCCTTTGCCGTGCTGGCCTATGAAACCCTGCACGGCCGGACCGGGAATCTGCCTGCTGCAACCGGGGCCGAACGGGCGGTCATTCTGGGCAGCATCACCCTGGCAAGCCCGGTGAATGATCCCACGCCGCTGACCCCGGGCCGGTTCACCGAGGGGCGCAATTCCTCCACTGAAAATATTGACCAGCTCTCCACCCTGGAAATGCTGCGCCGGATCAACGCCGAGGACGACAAGGTGCCCCAGGCCTGCCGGGCCGTGCTGCCGCAGATTGCCAGCGCGGTCGATGCGATCGCGGCGCGCATGCAAGGCGGCGGCCGCCTGGTCTACATCGGTGCCGGCACCTCCGGCCGGCTGGGCATCCTGGATGCCTCGGAATGCCCCCCCACCTTCTCCACCGCCCCCGAGCAGGTCGTCGGCCTGATTGCCGGGGGAAGCCAGGCCATCACCGATGCGGTGGAAGGGGCGGAGGATGATGCCGAAGCCGGACAGCGGGACATTGCCGGGCTGGCGGTCAGCGCCCAAGACAGTGTGGTCGGCATCGCCGCCTCAGGCTTCACCCCCTACGTGCTGGGCGGCATGGCGGAAGCCCGCCGGCGGGGGGCGCTGGTGATCAGCCTGGCGTGCAATTCTCCGGCTCCGATTGAGGAGCTGGCCGACATCAGCATTGCCCCGATTGTCGGGCCCGAGGCCATCACCGGCTCCACCCGGTTGAAGGCCGGCACGGCCCAGAAACTGGTGCTCAACATGATTTCGACCGGGACCATGATCCGGCTGGGCAAAACCTACGGCAATTTGATGGTCGACGTCCAGATGACCAATGCCAAGCTGCGCGCCCGGGGGGCCCGGATTGTCGCCGAGGCCTGCGGCATTTCCACCGACGCCGCCCAGCAGCTGCTGGCCGACTGCGGCGATGAAGTCAAAACCGCGATTGTCGCCCACTTGGGCGATCTGTCCCCGGCCGCCGCCCGCAGCCGGCTGGCCGCGCATCACGGCGTGGTCCGCCGGGCCCTGTCCGGGTTGAATCCATGACGCGCCTGATCATCGGGATCGACGGCGGCGGCTCCAAGACGAGCGCCATCCTGGCAGACGGCACCGGCCGCCCGCTGGGGCGCGGTGCGGCGGGCCCGAGCAATTACCATACCATCGGGCAGGCCGCGGCCCTGGCCGCACTCGAGAGCGCCATTGCCGCCGCCTTCGCCGAGGCGGCCTTGAGCCCGGCCCCCCTGTCCGATCTGGTGCTGGGGCTGGCCGGCCTGGGCCGCGCGGCCGACCGCGAGATTTTTGCCGCCTGGGCCGCCCAGCGCCACCCCGGGGCCCGGCTTCAGCTGGTCAATGATGCCGAAATTGTCCTGGCGGCCGGGACCCCAGCCGGCTGGGGGCTGGCGATCATCGCCGGCACCGGCTCGTTGATATTTGGCCGGGATCCGGCCGGCATGACCGGCCGGGCCGGGGGCTGGGGCTACCGGATGGGCGACGAAGGCAGCGCCTACGCGGCCGGCCTGGCGGCCCTGCAGGCGGTGGCCCGCTCCTGGGACGGCCGCGGCCCCCAAACCATCCTGACCGGGCTCCTGCTGCACCATTTTGACGCCGCCGCGCCGCCCGACCTGATCGCCAAAGTCTACCAGACCACGGTCGGCCGCCCGGAAATTGCCGGCCTGGCCCCCCTGGTTGACGCGGCCGCCCTGGCCGGCGACAGCGCCGCCCGCGCCATCCTCCAGGCCGGCGCGGCCGAGCTCGCCCTCGGCGCCCGGGCGGTGGCCACCCAGCTGGGGCTCTCCGGGGCAATCCCCACCGCCCTGGGCGGCGGTCACCTCACCCGCAGCCGGCTGCTGCCGGCTCTGCTGCATGAAGCCGCGGCCGCCCAGCAGCTGCAGCTGCAGCCGGCCGAGCCCGTGTTTGAGCCGGTCCTCGGGGCGATCCGCCTGGCACTGGCCGGCAGGCGTTAGGACCAGGCGGCGGCCCGGCGGAAAATCATCGCAGGTGGCCCTGCCGCCGCCACCCCACCGGCCCAGAAAATCCAGCCCTGGTAGCAAGGTCGCATGCACCGATGTGATATAATGCGCGCGTCTGGTTTCTGTCTTTCACCCTGACCCTACCTCAAGCCCAATCCGGGAGGCACCTGCCATGAAGCAATCTGACAAAAAGCCGCCAACATCCCACCCGTCCCCCCGGCCGCGGCGCTGGCAGCGCCGTCCCGTCTTCCTGCTGGCTGCCCTGGGGCTGCTGGCCCTGCTCCTGGGGATGGGGGCCTACCTGGCAAGCTCGAGCGGGCGGGACAGCTGGGCGAGGGTCATCGCCTTTGTCTATACCGACACGCCGACGCCTACACCCACCCCCACGCCCACCCAGACCGCCACGCCCACCCATACCCATACCCCCACCCCGACCAGCACCCCCACGCCCACCCATACCCCCACCCCAGGTCTTTCTTAAAGTCGAACATAGGGGTTGAAAAAAAAGACCTTCTTCGGTA
>DAOQTN010000403.1:0-3200 GCA_035340555.1 Anaerolineaceae bacterium
TCTATAATTACATGTGGTGGCACAAGTCCCCCTCGGCCTATGGCCCGCTCTGGGAACTGCTGGCTGGCCTCACAGCTTTCCTGGCAGGCGATGGTCTGGTGAATAATGTCATCGCCTTCAAATTGCTGCCGGGATTCTTCTGGCTCGGCTCCACCGTTTTACTGGCGTTGACGCTGCGACGCCACGACCCTGACCGGGTCCTCCCCTACACTCTGCTCTGGGCCTGGAACCCGGTGGTCTTGTTTGAGACCTTTGGCAACGGGCATAACGATATTGTTATGGCTTTTTTTGTCCTGGCGGCGGGGTGTGCCATGCTGCGGCGGCACTTTGTGCCCGCCATTCTGGCGCTTGCCGCCGGCATTTTGATTAAATTCGTCCCGGCGCTGCTGGTTCCACCGGCACTGGTGGCTGTCTGGCGTTTGCTGCCCGATTTGCGTTCACGCCTGCGTATCTTTGCGCTTGGGGGCGGCTTATCCGTTTTATTGGCGGTGGCCTGCTACGCCCCGTTTTTTACCGATTTTGATCATTTCTATCTGGCGCATCAACAAACCCTGTTCACTGCTTCGCTCCCTGCCGTGCTTTATCAGATGCTGACCACCTGGTTTCATCTGCCGGGCGCCGCTGCCGGAGTGTCTGCCCTGGCCTGGGGAGCTACCGGCGGCATGGTGCTGATGCAGTCCATCCGCCTCTGGCATCAGCCTTCCGAAACCGGCTTTGTCCAGGCGGCTTTTGCCATTTTGATGTTCTTTTTACTGTTGACCTGCACCTGGTTCCAGCCATGGTACACGCTCTGGGTCTTTGGCCTGGGGCTGCTGCTTTCCAGAGAATCCCTGGCTGCTGCCCTTGTGCTGGTTTTTGCCACACGCACCAAGCCTCTGCTGCTGGTGCCAATGACCTACTGGGTGCGCCCGTTCCCGCCCCAGCCCTGGTTGGAGATTCAACTGGTGTTGGGTATTCTGGGGGTGCCGCTGCTTTTTACACTTGTAATTTTGCGATTCCGAAAAAATGCCCGTTGAAAACTGATTAATTTCAGGTAAAATAGGTTTGTTGTATAAACATTGGGAACGCCGATTCCCCCATTTTTTGAAGGAGAAGAAATGAAGCACAAGTTCGTATTTTTGAGTGTGGTGGTTGTACTGGCTCTGGCCATGCTGGCGTGCAGTATTGGCGATAAAACCCCCACCACGGTTGCGCCCACTGACGCCCCCGTGAAAACCGAAGCCCCGACCGAGGCCCCCACTGAAGCCCCGGTCAAGACCGAACCCCCGACCCAGGGCGGTACCGGTGAACTTACCGTCGTCAGCGCCTATGGCTACCAGGATTCCTGGGATTACTATCATGTCACCGGCCTGATCAAGAACGACAGCAATAAAGCTGTCTCCGAAGTTGAGCTCACCATCGAAATGCGTGATGCCAGCGGCGCCACTGTGTTGAAGGATTACGATGATAACTTCGTTGAATCCACCACCTTCAACCCCATGCTGACCACCCTGCTGCCCGGTGAATCTGCGCCTTATGATTACTACATCTACACCGAGATGGTCCCCGAAACCTTCACGGTCTCGGTCTCGGGCTCCCTGAGCGGCGATGCCACCCGCGCGGGTGTGGAAGTCCGCAATGCCCAGTTGATCCCCGGCGACAACGGCACCTACGCTATCGTGGGCGAACTGATCAACAACAGCTCGACCTCCGCCAAGATCAACGACCTGGCGGGTGTGATCCTGGATGGCGATGGCAATGTCGTGGCCGCTGACTGGTCCTACGATATGTGCAACATCCTCCAGCCCTCTGGCGATGCCTCTGGCATGGACTATGCTCCCTTCGCCATCACCCTCGATGCCCCCACCGATGGTTCCTTCACCGACTGGCAGGTCTATATTGACGCTGTCGAAACCGACACCGAAGACGTTGCCCCGCTCTACATTTCCTTCACCAACAACTACTTCGATGATTTCGGCGATTTCCACATCGTCGGCGTGATTGAAAACCAGGGCACCGACACCTACTATACCTCCCTGCTGGGTGGTGTCTATAATGCCAATGGCCTCGTTGTGGATGCCGGTACCGTCAGCGTTCCGCTCTACATCAAAGCCGGCGAAGTTGTGCCCTTCGATGTCAGCTACTGGAACCTGGTCAGTTGGAACGATGAAATTGCCGCCAGCATTGATACCTTCACCGTTCAGATTGATCCCTACTGGACCTACACCGTGGATTACGACCTGGTTGACCTGACCAACGTCACCACCACCAAAGACGAACGCTCCAGCGGCCAGATCAGCCTGGGCGGCACACTGGTCAATGACAGCGGCAAAGCCCTGTACAACGCCACCGTTGTGGGCTACCTCATGGATGCCGATGACAACCTGATCGCCATCCAGTGGACCTATGTCTTCCCCGAAGGCGATGCGATTGCCGATGGCGACAGCAACGACTTTGAGATGACCTTCTGGCTGGATCCCGCTGTGGATCCCAATTCTCTGACCATCAGCTACATGGTCCAGGGCGACGTCAAGTAATCTGTCCCTCTGGTACTCCAGTAAGACAACCGATCCCCCGCCTTTTTGACAGGTGGGGGATCGCTTTTTATGCAATCGCCTTGAAATTATAGAACATACGTGCTATCATCGGGTCACCTTAACCGAACCGATACCTTTAACAAAAATGGATGTGACCTGATGATCAAAGTTCAAGATGTATTTCTCCCCATCGTATTGCTCTGCATGGGATTGCTGATTTTCGTCACCAGCCTGCTGTCACCTCCTCAAATCATTGTGGAAGCAGCTCCACTTTCACCTGCCGAGCAGACTGCCCAGGTGGCCCAACCCGATCCAGCCGCTGCTCCCGCCGTCGTTGAGTCAACCCCGGCTGAACCCGAACCAGTTCCCGCACCTGAGTGCGCTGTCAGTTCAGCTTACCCCGAATCCATCCGCCAGTGGTGTGGCTGGATTGATCAGTATGCGGCGGAATATGGGCTGGAATCCAATCTCATTGCCGCAGTCATGCTTCAGGAAAGCGGCGGCGACCCCAATGCCTACTCCCGCAGTGGGGCAGTGGGTCTCATGCAAATCATGCCGCGCGATGGTCTGGCAGCCAGCTTTATGTGCAACGGGCAGCCGTGTTTCTCTGCCCGCCCCAGTATGACCGAACTCTATGACCCGGAATTCAATATTGCTTATGGCGTCCGCATGTTGGCCGGCCTG
>DAOQTN010000404.1:0-3150 GCA_035340555.1 Anaerolineaceae bacterium
ACCGGCGGCACCACCGGCACCCCCAAAGGGGCCATCGGGCTGCACGCCAATCTGGCAGCCAATACGCTCCAGTTCCGCGCCTGGCTGGCGGGGCTGCAGGATGGGCGGGAGGTCGCGCTGGTGGCGATCCCGCTGTTCCACGTCTACGGCATGGTCATTGGGATGAGCGTCAGCGTGGCGTTGGGCGCGGCCATGGTGCTGCTGCCCAATGGACGGGATATCGATGCGATTTTGCAGCTGATTGAGCAGTACCGGGTGACCCTGTTTCCCGGTGTGCCGACGCTGTATCATGCGGTCAACCACCATCCGCGGGTGCTGGACGGCGGCTGTGATCTGCGCTCGGTCCGGGCTTGCATTTCGGGGTCGGCGCCTCTGCCGGTGGAGGTCAAGGCCCGCTTTGAAGCACTTACCGGGGGCAAGGTGATGGAGGGGTATGGTCTGTCGGAGGCACCCACGGCCACGCACTGCAACCCCATGCTGGGTGAAAACCGGCCGGGATCCATCGGGTTGCCGCTGCCGGATGTCTCCTGCTGCATTGTCTCCATGGTGGATGGCCGCACCATCCTGCCGCCGGGGGAGGTGGGGGAACTGCTGATCCGCGGCCCACAGGTGATGCCGGGGTATCACAACCAGCCACAGGAAACCGCCGTAGCCCTGGCCGATGGCTGGCTGCATACTGGTGACATCGCCCGGATGGATGCGGAGGGGTATTTTTACCTGGTGGGACGTAAAAAAGAGTTGATCAAGGTCAGCGGCTACCAGGTCTGGCCGGCGGAAGTGGAGGCGGTGATTGCCACCCATCCGGCAGTCCGGGAGGTGGGTGTGGCCGGCGTTCCGGACGAGGCGCGCGGCGAGGTGGTCAGGGCCTGGGTGGTGCTGCAGCCGGGTAGGGAGGTCACCGCCGATGAGATCCGCCAGTGGTGCCTGGAGCAGCTCGCTCACTATAAGGCCCCCCAGGAGGTGGTATTTGTCGCGGCCCTGCCGCGCACCCCAGTGGGCAAACTGCTGCGGCGTGAGTTGAACCAGCTGTCACCGCTGTCCTGAAAAATGAGTCCCCGAGCTCACCCTCCGGGGTCGATGCCCGGTTGTGGCAATGGGGCCAGGGCTCACCTGCTGTCGTGCTGAGAAATCAAAAGCCCCGTCCTGTTCAGACGGGGCTTTGATGGTTAGTTCATGGCCGGGATGCCGCTGGTTTTGGGCACCGGAGGCGGGAAGATGGCTTCAAATTCATCCCGGGAGAGGGTTTCCACTTCCAGGAGTTTGTTGGCCACGGTATCCAGTTCACTGCGGTACTGGATCAGGATCCGCCGGGCTTCATCATAGGCATCCGTAACCAGCCGCCGGACTTCCTGATCGATGCGCTCGGCAACGGCCTCGGAATAGTCCCGCTGTTCGGAGATTTCCCGGCCGAGGAAGATCAGTTCCTCTTTCTGGCCGTAGATCATCGGTCCCAGTTCCGTGCTCATGCCCAAACGGGTGACCATGGTGCGGGCAATCTGGGTGACCCGTTCAATGTCGTTGGCGGCGCCGGAGGTGATATCGTTGAAGACGATTTCCTCGGCCGCCCGCCCGCCCAGCATCGCGGCCATGTCCGCCAGTAATTTCTTGCGGGGCGTCAGGATGCGATCCTCCTTGGGCAGAGCCAGGGTGTAACCGCCGGCCATGCCGCGGGCGATGATGGACACCTTGTGCACCGGATCGCTTTCCGGCAGGGCGTTCATGACCACCGCGTGACCCGCTTCATGATAGGCCACAATCCGTTTTTCCTCGGGATTGATCAGCCGGCTCTTGCGTTCCGGGCCGGCAATCACCCGTTCAATGGAGGATTCAAATTCATTCATTCCAATGGCCCGCTTGTTGCGCCGGGCCGCCAGGATGGCCGCCTCGTTGACCAGATTTTCCAGATCCGCGCCCACAAATCCCGGGGTGGAGCGGGCAATCACACCCAGATCAACCGCCGGATCGATCGGTTTGCCGCGGGCATGGACCTTGAGAATGGCCTCACGACCGTGCATGTCCGGCCGGTCCAGCACCACCCGCCGGTCAAACCGGCCGGGGCGCAGCAGCGCCGGATCCAGAATGTCAGGGCGGTTGGTTGCGGCCATGATGATGATGTTGGTATCGGTGTCAAACCCGTCCATCTCCACCAGCAGCTGGTTCAGGGTCTGTTCCCGCTCATCATGACTGCCGCCCAATCCAGCACCACGCTGGCGGCCCACGGCATCAATTTCATCCACAAAAACGATGCAGGGGGAGTGCCGCTTGGCTTGATCAAACAGATCTCGCACCCGGCTGGCACCGACGCCCACGAACATTTCCACAAACTCGGAACCCGAGATGGAGAAGAAGGGCACCCCGGCTTCGCCGGAAACGGCCTTGGCCAGCAGGGTTTTACCCGTTCCGGGCGGGCCGACCAGCAGCACGCCTTTTGGAATGCGGGCACCCAACTGCTGGAATTTCTGCGGTTCCCGCAGGAATTCCACCACCTCCTGCAATTCCTCCTTGGATTCATCCACCCCGGCCACGTCTGCAAAAGTCACGGTGGGATGATCCCCGGTGAACATTCTCGCTTTGGATTTACTGAACGAGATGGCTGCGTTGTTGCTGCCTTGCGCCTGGCGGAACACAAAGAAGAATACCGCCGCGATCAGCAGCAGGGGCCCGACAAAGGCCACCACGGTCATGATGTTGGCGCGAATGCTGGGATTTTTAATGACCAGCTTGATATTTTCGGGGGCCATGTTTTCCGGTGTGACCCCGAACTGGTAGAGTTGTTCCACCAGCGTGGCCGAGGGTTCCTTGACCAGTTTTCTTTCTTCGCCAGTATCCTTGTAGACAACCACAAGCTCGTTGTCAAGTTCCTCAATGCTGGCCACTTTCCCGTCCTTGACATCCATAGCCAGCTGGTTGATCGTCAATGCCTCGGCTGAGTTATTGCGGTTAAACCCCAGCACGATCATGGCGATGATGGCGATCCCCAGCAGAATATAGATGAGAACCGATGAGTTGCGTTGATTCACTGCTACCTCCAGGTAGTAATCCGTCCATCCCCATGAGGGGATATCATGGAGACATTATACCAATCCCATGCCCTGACTTCCAGCAATTGCACCGGAATTGGTCCCTTTTTTACAAAGTTCTTATAATAAT
>DAOQTN010000405.1:0-3149 GCA_035340555.1 Anaerolineaceae bacterium
CGGTGGTGACGGCTTGGCAGAAGTTTGCCCCGGCGGCGGCAGCTGAGCCCGAACCTGTCAAGAAAACCGCCACACCCCAGGGTGAGTTGAGTGTGCTGCGCGGCGCGCCGCGCCATTCGGCAGAAATTGCGGATTTGATCAATAAACTGAAACAAACCGGCATTCCCCTGACCCGGGCGGACATCATGGCGGCCTTTGGTGAACGGGCCTTCATGATCCTCCAGGTTGGTCCCAACCTGGTGGGCGTGATTGGCTGGCAGGTGGAAAACCTGGTTTCCCGGACAACGGATATTTTCATCGATCCCAGCATCCCGGTGGCGCAGGCGCTGCCTGTGCTGGTGAACGAGATGGAACGGGCCTCCCGTGATTTGCAGTGCGAGGCTTCGCTCATTTTTGCCGCCCCCGACCTGGCCCAGGACGACTCCCTGTGGAAGGGGTTGGGGTACGAACGCCGCACACCTGATACGCTTGGTGTTCTGGCGTGGCAGGAGGCCGCCCAGGAATCCATGCCCCCCAACACGGCGCTGCTTTTCAAGAAGCTGCGTCAGGATCGAGTCATGCGCCCCATTTAACGGCCCTGCGCCGAATCCAACCGGGGGGCAGCAGGCGACACTTACGTTTATTCCAAACCCAATGGTACCGCCGTGGCTGAATTATTAAGCGAGATATTATTTGTGTTCCAGCGGATGACCTGGTTAAGTGTGCTTGACCTGGTTTTGGTCACGTTGGTGCTCTTTACCATCTTACTGCTGCTGCGGGATACGCAGGCCATGGCCCTGCTGCGGGGTGTTTTACTGCTGGTGATCCTTCTGGCGCTGCTGACCACAGTGGTTGAACTGCCTGCATTTTCATGGCTGATTCGAACTACGCTGCCGGCTCTGCTGTTGGCAGTGCCGGTCATTTTCGCGCCGGAGATCCGGCGGGGCCTGGAAAGGCTGGGACGGGCCGGGGCGAGCACACTGCTGCCCTATCAACGGCGCGGCAGTCTGGAAACCCTGCAGCAGACCGTGCGGACCATTGTCAGCGCCGCCGCCCGGCTTTCAGCCCGCCAGCACGGCGCCCTGATCATCCTGCAGCGCACCGACAGCCTACGGGAATATATGCAAACCGGCATTTCACTGCATGCCCGGGTCACCCCGGAACTGCTGCTGCAAATTTTTTACCCCAACACCCCACTCCATGATGGCGCAGCCATCATTGCCGACAACATGCTGCTGGCCGCCTCCTGTGTGATGCCGCTTTCGGCCAGCGGCGTGCTCAACCGGGCGGCCGACCGCCGGATGGGACTGCGGCATCGGGCGGCGCTGGGTATTTCAGAGGTCAGTGATGCCATCGCCGTGGTGGTTTCCGAGGAAACCGGCTCGATTTCCATCGCCCAGGGCGGGAAATTGATGCGCCGTCTGGACATCGAACGGCTCGAGAATATTCTGCTGGCCTTTTATCAGTCCCCCTCCCCTGCCGTCCGCCCGGGCAATTTTTTCAGCCGGATCTTCCAGGGTGATGACTCCACCCGGCCGCCGGAGAATTGACATGCTTAATTTCCTGCGCCGCGCCATTAAAACCCTGCCCACACTCCTGACCGCCTTTCTGCTGGCCCTGGTCTTGTGGATCTATGCGGTCACCTCAACCGATCCGACGGAGAGCGGCACGTATGCAACCCCCATACCCATCGAAATCATCGGACAGGATCCGGCGCTGGTCCGCATGGGCAGCCTGCCCGCCACATTGACGTTGAAATTAAGTGCCCCGCACTCGATCTGGACGGATTTAAACAATCAACCCGGCCTGATCCGGGCCATTGTGGACCTTTCGGGGTTGGGCGCTGGGACGCATGTCCTCCCGGTGCAGGTTCAAATCGGCACCCGCCCGGCTCAAATTGAAAGCTTTTCCCCCGCCACCGTTGAAATCACCCTGGAAAACCTAAAAAGCCGGACGCTGCCGATCAGCCTGGTAACCCAGGGGGAGGTGGCGGTGGGCTATCAGGTTGAGGCCCCAACCTTGAGCACAGACAGCGTCACCATCACCGGCCCCGAAGTGCTGGTGAATCAGGTGGCCGAAGTCCAGGCCATCCTGGACATCGGCCTCTCCCAGCAAAGCATCACCCGCACGATCACCCTGACCGCCGTGGATGAGGTCCAGTCACCGGTCACCGGGATTACCATCAGCCCCAATGAGGTCACCGTCACCCAGGACATCACCCAACGTTTCGGCTACCGCAGTGTTGTAGTCAACGTGGTGGTGACCGGGCAGGTGGCCCAAGGCTACCGTCTGACCAACATCTCTGTTTTTCCTCCCGCCGTCACCGTCTATTCTGCTGATCCCAGTATTGTGGACAGCCTGCCCGGCTACGTCCAAACCGAAGCCCTGGATCTGGTCAATGCCACTGATGATCTGGATATCTTCCTGGATCTGAGTCTGCCGGAGGGGGTCTCCGTGGTGGGCGGACAGGAAACGGTCCTGGTGCGGGTGGGTATTGCTGCCATTGAAAGCAGCCTGCCCTTCTCCAACATGCCCGTGGAAGTTGTGGGGCTGGCTGCCGGATTCGATGCCCAGGTGTCTCCGGAACTGGTAACGGTGATTATCAGCGGACCGCTTCCTCTGCTGGATGCATTAACCCCGGCGTCGCTGCGGGTGACAGTGGATGTCACTGGTCTGCCGGAGGGGATTCATGTCCTGTACCCGATTGTGGAACTGGCGGTGTCGGACCTGGTGATTCAGTCCATCCTGCCGGAGACCGTGGAAGTGGTGATTGCCCGGGGGGGGACCGCAACGCCGAGACCGTAAGGAGAACAATGAGAAAACCTGTTGTCGCCCTGGTGGGGCGCCCCAATGTGGGCAAAAGCACCTTGTTTAACCGCCTGGCGGGTGAACCGCTGGCAATTGTGGATGATACTCCCGGCACCACCCGGGACCGGCTGCTTTCGGAAGGGGAATGGAGCGGAATTCCATTTTTCATTGTGGATACCGGTGGAATTGATCCCTCGGAGGGCGGGCGGACCCCTCTCTCGGTTGGATCGGCGGAATTTATTGAGGAAATTCGATCCCAGGCAGAAATCGCCATCCAGGAAGCGGATGTGGTCCTGTTCGTTGTGGATGCCATCAGCGGCGTGACGCCTGCCGACCGGGAAGTTGCCCAGATTTTGCGCCGG
>DAOQTN010000406.1:0-3148 GCA_035340555.1 Anaerolineaceae bacterium
GGCCTCGGCCGCGGAGTTCGGCACCTACGCCTACCTGCGGGTGCGCGGGGCGGTGATCGATGAGTTGCGACGCTGGTCCTTCGCCCCGGCCCGGCTCAAGAAGCAACTGGACCGGGCCCAGGCGATCGTCCGGGAGGCGATCGAGCAGACCGGCCGGGCCCCCTCGGATGAGGAGCTGGCCGCGGCGATGGACCTGCGGCCCCGGCAGTTGTACCGGCTCTTCGAGCAGGCGCGGGCGCGGCATTTTCTGTCGCTGCACGGGCTGGATGAGGAGACCCCGGCCCTGGGCGCAGCACTGGCCGCCCCGACCCATCCCCCGGGCGGCCAAGTGGAACAGCAGGAGCTTCGAACCGCTCTGGCCGCGGCGATCGGCGGCCTGCCGGACCGCCAGCGGCAGATCGTGCTGCTGTACTACACGCGGGAGCTGACCATGCGGCAGATCGCGGCGGTGCTGGGGGTGACCGAGAGCCGGGTCAGCCAGTTGCACGCCGCGGCGCTGTTCTCGTTGTCGGTGCGGCTTCGGGACTGGGACGCCCGCCGCGAGACGAGCCCCCACCACGAGGCCGCCGATGTGGGAAAGGATCGGCCATGAGTGACTTGGAATCCCCCTTACCCCCGGTGGAACCCGGCCCCCAGGTGGCCCAGCCGACGGCGGTGGGTGAACACACGGGTCAGCGCCGCGCCGAGACGGGCCGCCGACGGCGTCGCAAGACCGCCTCGCCACGGCCGGAGGAGTCCGCCCCGGAAGAGCGGGGTGTGATCGAGGTGAACGAGGGGCACATTGATTTTCGGGCCTGAGAGGACCGGCCATGCGGATGAATACGGTGATGGTGTTACGCAAGGAGACGGCGGCGTCGGGCTCGGCGGTGCGTCTGCCGGTGGGACGTCGGCCCGCCAGCCCACCGGGCTCAGGCCCCGCGGCCCCGACGGGCGTGCCGCAGCAGGCGCGGGTGATCGAGGCCAACGATCAGTACGCGGTGATCGAGGTGACCTGCGGCTGCGGGCGGACGATGCGGTTGCAGTGCCGATATGGATCGGAATAGGAAATCCTAAATCCTAATGTCTAAATCCTAAACAAATGCAAAATTCAAAAACGACAGATTCAAAAACGTCTGCGCGGGAGCGCCTGAGTGGCGAGAGGCTTGGCAGTCCGTTGAAAAACGCACAATCGACAATACCGCCCATGCTTGTCATTCCCGCGAAAGCGGGAATCCACGCTTTTCGGGCAGAGACACATTACACGCTGAGCGTGGACCCCGGATCAAAGCCTGCCCCGGACTCGATCCGGGGTCCGGGGTGACACCTTCTTCAACGGGCTATTAGGATTTGGAGTTTTGAGTTTGTTTAGGATTTAGGATTTAGCGCTTAGGATTTCGCCAAAGACTTGGTTTCCAAGGGAGTCGGACACATGAAGACATACACACAAGGCATGGCGGGCGGACTGTTGGTTGTAGGGCTGCTGGTCGGCGGCTGCATGGTGGTGGAGGAACCCCTGGCGATCGACAACCTGCCGCGGGCGCGGGTGACGGCCCCGGCCGAGCCGGTGCTCGTGGCCGACCCGACGGACCCGACGCTGGCCCGGCGGTTTACCGAGCCGGATGAGAAGCCCGGCGCGGTGGACAGCGCTCTGCTGTGGTCGCAGAAGTACCAGGAGCTCTCGGAGACGACCGAGCGCTTGCGGCAGGAGAACACCCGCCTGGCCGAGGAGAACCGCACCCTGCAGCAGAAGCTGGCGACCGCGCAGCTTGAGCTGGAGCGGACCCAAGGCGAACTGGCCGATGCAAACCGGTTCCTGCAGGACATGCACGGGGAACTGACCCGCTGGAAGGCGGATGTGCTGGGCTTCCGCGAGGAGATGCGGACGGCGCAGGTCTCGCAGGTTCAGGCCCTGAGCAAGATCCTGCAGATCCTGGGCGCTGAGCCCATGGCCGGGGCGCCGACCTCGGTGGCAAGCGCCTCCGGGTCGGATAAGACCACGGTGAGCCCGTGACGACAAGGAGGTCGGCCATGAGAGCGTTGAGGACGGGAGTGCTTTGCGGACTGGTGCTGCTGGGGGCCGCCGGCTGCACGGTCGTGCATCCGTATGTGCCCCCGACGGGCCAATATTACATCAACCCCGATGCGGACTTTGCCGCGCTGGGCCGGGTGGTGCTCCTGGAGCCGACCCCCGATAGCGAGTATCCCGAGCAGGGCCAAGCCCTCAGCGCCGCCCTGACCCAGGCGCTGCAGAAGAAGCATCTGTTCAACGTGGATCGGGTGGACCGCGGCGACCCGGTGTGGGCCGGGCTGGAACTGGAGCGGCAGCCCTGGGACCTGGAGCACATGCGTCGGATCCGCCGCCGGCTGGGGGCCGATGGGGTGATCGTGGGCCGGGTGACGGACTACCGGCCCTATCCGCACCTGCTGGTGGGGCTGCACCTGCGGCTGGTGGACCTGCGGGACGGGATGGTGGTCTGGGGTCTGGAGCAGGTCTGGGACAGCCAGGACGCCGATGTACAAAAGCGGATGCGGGGGTACTACTACAGCCGCTTGGGAACCCCGTACGAACCGCTGGGCTGGCAGATCCTGCACACCAGCGGCCAGGCGTTCGGGCGCTTCGTGGCCGATGAGGTGGCCCGAACCCTGCCCGAGGCGCACCAGATTCTGCGGCTGCGGGCGGTGGCCGGGTCCGAGAACCCGCCGCCAACACAGAGAACGGTGCCGATCCGACAAAAAATGGTGCCGCTGCCGCTAAAAGAGCTCAAGTTGGCGCCGGCGGTTTCGACAATAACCATGGAGCCCCATTGAGGGGTCGGGTCCGGTAACCGGGCGTTGGACAGGGCAGGCGGATGGATATTTCGGCACAAAACGCGGTAGGCGGTCTTTGGCAGGCCCCGGAGGCGACCCCTTCGGCGATGGGCCGCCTGCGGCCCTCGGCCGACGCGGCGTCGCTGGAGACCTCGCACGAGGCCCTGCTGGCCCGGGCCCGGCAGGCCGACCGCGCCGCCGACGATGCCGAGACCATCGCCCGGGCCCGCTGGGAGCTGAACAGCGGCCTTCTAGATACCGAACCCCACCACCTCCTCGCCGCCGATATTCTCCTAAAGTTCGGCATCTAGGAGCCTGTCGGAGAACTCTGGTTTTCTGAGTGATTCGGGGTGGCATTTGT
>DAOQTN010000407.1:0-3146 GCA_035340555.1 Anaerolineaceae bacterium
ACCGAATACTGAATCGTATATAACAAGTGCGTTCATTGGAGCAATCCTTACAAATCAACTATCAGGGGGAATGGTTAAATTATATCGTGAATCTGGCAGACCAATGCTCTCCAAGGTTGCCAGTGCCAGACCCGCAGCCAGGCATGGCATAAAGAAGAAGGGCTTAATTCTTGAGTGGACAGGATTGATGGTCTCGCTTGCCCTGAATGTTCTGCTTATCCGGCCTGTCTTGCCTGGTGTGATTTCTTGATTTGTACTCAGCGGGCCTGGCGCATTCCTCACGCGCAGTGCTTGATCAAACCCGGGCGTTTGGTCTCAGGGTAGGTCCAGGAAATCAAGTTCCACGCCAAGCACGGTCAGGTGATATTCATACTGGTTGATGGCTGGATCAGTTTGAATGTTGCTGCCCAGCACCGCCACGCTGCCATCTGGGGACCAGATGGGCCCCCACTGGACCTCACCCAATGCATAAGGTTCGGCCTGATCTGACAGCAGTACATATTTGACCCAGGGATCAGCATCGCTGGAGCGGTGGCGATAGATCAGCGGCCAGCCCGTGGGCGTTTGTGACCATTCCACTGAACGGTATTCACCCGGAGCCGCCGTGGCAGGGATCTGCCAGGGGATTTCGCGGCCAGTCTCCACCAGCCAGATGCCCGCTCCGGCCACCGGCACAGCCAACAGTGTGCCATCAGAGCTCCAGGCCACATGTTGGCCATCGCCAAAGACATTTTCCAGCAGAACAGCATCCGGGCTATGGGTACCGTCAAGGTTGACAACCCAAAGCTGGCCATCCTCGCCGTAACTTGGAGAGTAGATATAGGCCACCTGCCGGCTGTCTGGGGACCAAGTCTGGCGATGCGCCACACCGGTTGTCCAATGGGTAAGCTGCAATAATTCTGATCCATCAGGGCGCGAGCGGTAGAGATTCATGCTGCTGCCACTGCCCGCATAGAACAGGATCCACTGCCCATCGGGCGACCAGAACGGCCAACCGACACCGGGAACATCAGGAATAAAGCAGGTTTCTGTGGGACTGGTGAGCGTCGGCCGGGTGCAGATCCGGTTCACCCTCCCCTGGTATGAGAGGTAGGCAATCTGGCCGCCAGGGTTGAAATTCAACCCATCCGACTCACCGTACAGGCTGGTGACAATCGGCTGCCCGGTTCCGGGGTCCAAAGTCTCCCAATGGGAGGATTTATCCGGTTGGGCAGGGTCATAGAGTTGGAAGGCCAGTTGATTATCCGGTGACCAGGCAGGGTCCAAGATAATCCCCGGGCCTGTCAGGGAGACCAATTCCCGGACGGCCGGAAAGGCCACGCTCAAATGGGGATCAGTTGCCATGCCCCACAGTCCCAACTCTGGGATGCTCAAAGGGGCCGGTTCGCCAGGGATACTGCCGGGCAGGACAGTGGATTGCGTCCCGGCCTCAACCAGCACGGTACTGCCGGCAGCAGTCACCGCCACTGCGCCCTCACGGGTGGAGACAATGGTGCCGCCCTCCGACAGAACGCGCACGCTGAAGCGCGTCCCGCGCACGGCGGCCACAGCATCAGGGGTTTGTACTTCCAACGTCTCGCCGGGCGCCAGCCCTTCCACGTTCAGCCAGACCTGTCCCTGCGCCAGGTCCAGCGTCACGGTCTGGTCGGTGGCGGGCTTGAGCGTGAAGATGGTATTCGGTGCCACGCGGATCATGCTTTCATCCAGCTGAATCCGGGCAGTAGCGCTTTCTTTGGCCCAAACTTCGCCGCCGGTATAGATGGTCATAGCCACGCTGGCAAGCTGCCAGTCGCCGTCCGGCAGGGGATGGGCTTCCACCTGATTGATCAGTTCAACAATGGCGGCACGCGGCCCGGCGGGCAGTGCAATTGTCGGAGTGGGCTGCGTCGCTGCCAGTGTGCCCAGCTCAGCAGGTGGTGCGGCCAGGGACGGCGCGGTAGGTTCAACTCCGCCGTTGGGGGTGCAGCCTGCCAGCAACAGGATAATTGCCATCAGAACAACCGGGTAATCTTTAAGTTTCATCGTTTCACCTCCCACATGATTTTGGCTGGGGAATTAAATATTTACCCCGTAGACCAGAGTGCGGATTGATATGGTCTCCTGGGGTGCAGGGTGCAACGAGCCACCCTTCGCCAATCCGCTTGACGACAGCGGGCTTGATTTCAGCGGCAGTCGGAATGGCACGATGATCGCCCAGCCGCATTTCGCCCACATTCTGAACGTTGAACGATTGGTGACCGGGTTCGTTTTGCCGCAGCTTGCAGCCGTCACCATCGGTGTATTCGATGCTGTGAAAACGGGCGCGGCGTTTGAAACGCGGAAGCCCTGGCTGCTCACCTGCTCGCAGGCGGCGAAAGAAAGCCGCAAAGGACTTATCCAAACGGCGCAGCAGGTGTTGCCGGCGGGATGCGTGGACCTGACCAAGTGTGTCAGCGTTCTCCCGGCGTTCTCCCGGCGCACGTCTCGAAAATATACCCACTGCCCACCGGAGCCAATCCCCTGACCCGTTTCCCGATAAATGGTCAGGTGCTGTTGGCGGGCGGCATTGTAAACCAGGCGGGACGGCCAGAGCAAAAAGTCCAGCTTTTGATCCTGCCCGGTATTTGGGCGGATGCGGTACTTGTCGGTACGTAGCATAACCTGACTCGACTGCTGCATTTCGATGTATCGCTTGACGATTTTCTCGGAGACCTGGCCGATCGAACCAACGGCGTCGCTTCTGCTCCACAGACGGCATGCGGAAGCGCCGTTCGGGAAACTTCTGGCGCAACATTTGGGAGATGTACCCCTTGAGCTGATTGGCAAGATGCTGCGGGGCTTCGGCAGGGTCGCTCTTGCTGAACAGGTGAACCTGGTCGGGCATCATTTCCAGCGCCTCAATCGTCACCTCCAACGACTGCGCATTCTCGAACAACAACCAGCGCAGTTCGTCAGCAATTTCACCCACCAGAACTTTGCGACGGGGTACTTGGGACACCAGACCAGGTGATAGTTCGGGGAGTAAACACTTCCTGCGTTGCGGCAATACCGGGGGTCACTCATAAAACAAACGCACCGCCATACTCGATAATTGTCAACAATATACTAACAAGTGTAGAGTCTCATAAAATCGTATCCACCGAACTTTGTCAAAGTCTCAAAAAGTC
>DAOQTN010000408.1:0-3143 GCA_035340555.1 Anaerolineaceae bacterium
GATAGCCAGCCAGGAAGGCGGCTTCATCTGTCTGGAAGACCTGGCCGAGGATGTTTGGGACAATGGGGTCATAGGAAACATCCACAATGGAAAACTTGGCAGCGGGATTGGCTTCAGCAGCAGCCCGGGTGGCGTCAGCGAGCATGAACCCAACGGGGATGATCAGGTCGCAGTCCTCTTCCAGAAAGAGGCTGATATTTTTCTCATAATCGGCAAATTCCTGGGATTCCACGTATTTGCCGTCCACGCCATAGACTTCAATGGCTTCCTGGACACCCGCCCAGGTGGTGGCGTTGAACGACTTGTCGTCAATGCCCCCTGTGTCGGTGACCAGGCAAACTTTGACGGGATCGGTGCGGGGCTGATGAAACCCAGATACAGGCACTGGCGTTGCAGATGGGGATGGTGTGGGGGCATCGGAGACGGGTTTAATCAAACTTGGTAGGGCGATCAGAATGCAGATGATCAGAATTGCCAATCCGGCCAATCCAAAGAGGCCGTAAACCCATCCAGAAATCCGGCCTTTTCTGGCACCCGTCCCAGGTTTCCCGGGGGAAGCGTTCCCTGGTGCGTGGCTCACGCTGCCGGAATCAACCGATGCAACGGGACTATTGCCTGCTGGAAGGGCTGTCATTTGATGATTGGTGGCGAGTTCTGCGGTTTTGGGGTTAATTTGCTGACCGGTTTGGTCCGCCTGGAAATGATTGGTTGCCGCAACTTTTTCGGCGGGGACGGTCTGCAAGAGTTTGCCTTCACGTTCAAGTTTTTCCATCGCATCAGTTTTAGCCGGTGCTGTTCCGTGTTGAATGTGTGAAGGTGGTTCCGCAGCTGGCCCAGGTATATCTGAGGCTCGGCGGTCTTTGTGGGTGTCAATTGGCTCCTGCGGCCGGGTTGCCATTCCATCCTGTAAGGTGGGTTGAGCGAACGGTGCTTTTTTGTCCAGAACCTCAAGGAATTCGGCAATGCTGGAAAATCGCTCCTGGGGTTTTTGGCTCAGGGCTTTACGGAGTGGTTCGCTAAGAACAGTGGGGAGAGCCGCCAGACTACCAACGCCATTTAGAACGTGGGCCGTCATCACAGCAGGCGGAGTATCTCCGGTGAACAGAACCTCCCCGGTCAGCATTTCATACGCCACACAGGCCAGGGCATATTGATCCACAGCCGGGGTGGCGGTCTGGTTCAGCCAAATTTCTGGTGGAATATAGGCCGGTGTTCCCAAAACCGCACCCGTGTGGCTGGTCAATCCGGTGGTCATCATGGCCCGCACCAGTCCAAAATCCGTCAGGACATAATCCCCGCGCTCGGACCGGATGATATTGGCAGGTTTTACGTCGCGGTGCATAAAGCCCTGGTTGTGGGCAAAATCCAGCGCTGAACCAACCTGGTGCAGCATTTTTATAACGTCATCCAAGGGCTGGGGGCCATCCTGCTGGATGATGTGGTCAAGCGAACGTCCCGGGATGTACCGCATGGCGATAAAATAGCGGCCCTCATCTTCCCCCGTATCCAGCACGGTGGCAATGTTGGGGTGAAACAACCCGGCGGCAGCCTGCGCTTCCTGTAAGAATCGGTTAAAGGCTGAAACATCAGTCACCAGTGCCGGGCGCAGCAATTTCAGGGCCACTTCGCGTCCCAGAACGGTATCCCGGGCGCGATACACCTCTGCGGTGGCTCCGCTGCCAAGAAGATCAATGACTTCGTATTTGCCGAGCTTCTTCATGATATTGGAACTCCCTGCTGGGTTGGGGCTGGAGGCCATAGTCTCCCTGCCTTGGCGATTATATCATCATAACCGGGTGACGGAATTTACGGAGTTTAAACACCAGAGGCGGCCAACCGACCGCCTCTGGAAAAAGGTCGCCTTATGATTTCGGCAATCGCCTTGTCCCACCACAGACGGGACAAGCACCAGTCTCTTGGGGTGTGAAGACGTGCCCGCACTTGGCACAGGCTTCGGAGGGGCGCTTGCGGCGCAAAACAATCAGACCTGCCACCAGCCCGATCAAGGCCAGCCCGCCCGCAATTGCCAGCCAGGCCAGGTTGATTTCCTTGCCTTCCGGATCGGTGTCCCCTTGGTGGTCATCGGTTAAGGGCTCTGTCGCCACAACCGGGGACACAGCCGTGGGGCCATGGGTGGGCGTTTCATCGATGGCAATGTTCGGCAGGCTGCCGACGACCAGTTCTGCTGATCCGGTACCGTTGGTTTGGGTCAAAGCCAGTTTTATGGCATAGTTTTGACCCTCGCCAGCCAATTGGGATGTATAGGAAACCGTGTATTGGGTCTTCAACAATCCGGCGATCTTTTCGAACAGATCAGCCAGTTCAGCCGAGGTCGGAGCCGACTGGTAAAGTCCGCCGGTTTCCGCTGCCACGCGCTGTAGATAGGCCTCGTCCACTTCACCGCCCAGGCCGATCACAAAAATCGGGATTCCTGCCTCACGAGCCAGTTGGATGGGTTCGTCCGGATTGCCAATTTCGGCCGGTTCATTCTTTCCATCACTAAGCAGCAGAACCGCTCGATGTCCCGCCTCCAGCGCGGCGGTCATGCGGACCGCCTTGGTCAGCGCCTGGTAGAGGTGCGTATAACCGCCAGCCTGCAAACCCTCCACCCGGTCGTACACGGCAGGTTTAAATTCATTGGTAAAGCCAATTTCCCGGGTGACATCGATTGTCAGCGGATCCGTACTGATGACATCCGCAAAGGCGATCAGCGCGGCCTGGTCCCGGCCGGGTTTTAACCGGTCCAAAAAGCGGGCGGCTGCTTGTTGGGCATCGACCAGCGGAGGACCTTGCATGGAGCCGGAAATGTCCATCACCAGGGCAACCGATACCTGGGAATCCGGATCCAAGGTGATGTCATCCACTGAAAACGGCACTCCGCCGTTTTCAGTGATGCTCAGTTCAGCCGGAAAAATTTCAACCGGGGGCAGGCCATCAGGGCCCCAGGCGCTTAACCGCAGGGTGATTGTAGGAAATGCCGATAAATCAACCTGTTCCACCGTCAGGGTCAGGGTATCCCCGCTGGCCGCGGCATTTTGGGGGAAGACAGCCAGTCCAATGGCCAGGATCATTAAAACTGTCAGCAAAGTTCTAGCTACCTGACAGTTTGTCATAGGAGCGGGTAGAAATCAAGTACAAAGGAT
>DAOQTN010000409.1:0-3134 GCA_035340555.1 Anaerolineaceae bacterium
ATCGGCAGCGGCCGAGTTGAAGATCAGGTCGGCATCGAGCGCGGCCGTGCCGCCAGCGACGATGTCCAGCGGATCAAAGTCAGCCGAAAGCACCAGCCATGGGTCGGCGTCTAACAATCCTGTGCTTGCTGCAGCCGTTGCATCACAGCCCGCCATATTGGGCCCTTCGTTGCAGCCGAACCAGTTGTTTTCAGCCGTTACATCTGCGGCAGATTGGTTGACCACACCGCCATAAGTTGTTCCATCTGTGCCGCTGTAGGTTTGGACGTTCCCAAAGATGCGGTTATGGTGGATGACAACATTGGTTGGCCCGGGATTATTCTTGCCTGGTTCGCCAATCCGGATGCCACGCTCGTTCCCGGTGATAGTGCTGTTGGCAATCAACACGTTATCCAGTGTCGCCGGATAAGGGCTGTATGTGGCACCGTCGGTGCGGGCTTTCACGGCCAGGCCCACGCCTTCTTTTGCACCGCCCAGACCATTATTGGTCACTGTCGCGTTGATGAAGGCGATATTTTGATACGTACCGGCCTTTAGGTTAATATCCACGCCACTCATCCACGGGATGAAGTAGGACGGTAAACCAGTGGCATCAAAACCGTTTTGATCAATGGTGCAATCTGTAAAGGTCGCATCCGTCAACTTTTCGGCATAGAGACCCTTAAGATTGTTGTGATTAAAGACGGTATTGGTCACCACCACATTACTGACTGTACTGGCATCCGCACTAACCTGCTTTTGGATGTACCAGCCATAGGCCAGATTGTTGAAAGCGCTGTCGGTTACCGTCAGATGATTGAGCGTTGAAGTCAGGTCCACATACAAACCGCGTTCCTGCTCGGTTTGGGCATTGTTATTGGTCCCAATCACCCAGAGGTTGTTCAGTGTGAGGTAATCAACCGTCACACCAGTGGCCTCGGTGAAACGTCCAATACTGACACCCGCCTGCCCATTGGGCTGGACGCGCATATTTTGCAGCACAATCGGCTCAGCAGCCGATAACCCGGATGCTGCAATCTGGAATACGCCCACTTTATAGTCCACGGTTGCCGGGGCCGGGCTTGTCACAATCGTATCGTCAGCCGTATCGCCGCTGCCGGCACCGGTGATGACTACATATTTGTCCACCAGCACATTTTCAGCATAGATGCCCGGAAGGACGTTGACTGTACTGCCGGAAACCAGATTGACGCCTTCCTGAATGCGGCCGACCGACCCGGCTTGCGGGCTGTCGTCGTCAACATTCAGGTAGGTAAAGTCGCCCTGGAAGCCGGCTGCGGCGCCGGTATCGGTGCCGGAGTTCAGCCAGGGAGTGTAGTCCACCACGTCGCTGATCAATCCAGCCACAGCCGTGGCATCGGCGGTGCCGAACCAGTTGCTGGAGGCATTGACCAGGGTTGCACCGGTATTGGTTATGGCGGTGGTGTTGCCGGTCAGGCTGTTGTTGGCAAGCATTCCTGCCGCATCGCTTTCAAACAGCGCCCCGGTGGCATTGTTCTGGATCAGGTTCCCATAGGAGTTCACGCTCGCCTGGGGTCCGGAAACCCAGATGCCGGTGGTGCAGTCATTGATGACCACGCCGTCCAGCAGGGTTGCTTTGACCGTGTGCCCATGAACTTCGGACGGGTTGTCCAGGATGTAGACACCCGCCAGTGTGATGTCCGAAATCTGCACCCCGCTCAGGATGATTGCGGTATTGTCGGCATCCGAATTGTAGCCATCAAAGTTGTTGACCCAGACGCCGTAATCCGTGCCGCTGACACTGCCGCCGGAGATGGTCAACAGGGCCGTTGTTGGGGTGTTCCAGATCTGGTAACCGGCAGTCAGCTGGGTGACATCGGTGCCGGTGATGATGTTGCCGGTGACCGTGGCATTGACGCTGCCCTGCAGTGAGGAGAGCATGATGGCGTCCCACTTGGTGCCGGTTGGCGCGTCAAGCACAGTGAATGTGTTGCCGCTGATGGTGAAGGGGGAGGCATCGCTGTACGCCAGGTTGTGGAAGATGCCCCGGCGGCTGGTTTCGATGCTGTTGTTGCTGATGGAGGCGGTGGTGCCGGGGTTGGCCCGGTAGAAATTACCGGTTTGCACACCCACGCGCACGGCCGTCAAGACATTGTCGGTGATGTCGGCGTAGAAGTTGTTTTGGACCACCACGCCGATCCCAAACCCGATGGTTGAGGATATGTTGTGGATTTTGTTGAAGCGAATATGATTGTCTGTGGTCGCACTGGTATCAGCATCGTTGGAGAAATCAAGCCCTGCATAGCTGAAGTTCTGCAGGACGTTGTTTTCGATCACGATCTGTCCCACACCTTCGTAGCCACCGATGCCTTCAATCGCGTCCACATCGGCGGTGCCCACCAGAACTCCGCTGGTCAGGTTGGGATTGTCGCCATCCACGGTGAAGCCACGAAGGGTGACACCATCGACTTCGATGTAAATGACCGCAGACGAGGTTGGGCTGTAGGGATCGGTATCCGTGAACGTGGGCACGATTACTGCTTCCGCGCCGCGCGTGCCCGTATTGGGGTTGACTGCCGCGTTGGGACCTTCCAGGGTCAGCGCTTTGCTGACCGTGATGTTCTCAACATAGACGCCGGCTGGCGCGCTGATGGTGTGCCCATCCAGTGTATCCGCGTCGTCAATGGCAGCCTGAATACTGCAGAACAATTCTCCGGTATCCACGTTGGTCACAATATTGCCATCGGGGTTGATGGCAACCCCACCCGGGGCCAGGGCATCCAGCCAGGGGCAGTAGTTTACAAAGGCACTGACCTGGGCGGCTACGCCGGCCGAAGTGGCAGTTCCCCACCAGTTCTGGGCGGCACTGATGTGCCCGTTATCGGGTTCGCCACCAATAACATTCACGCCCAGGCCACCGTTGTCCAGGATGTTGTTCTCGGTGACAACGATGTTTTGCAAATAACTGGTGATCGCGGGATTGGCCTCGTAGTACAGTTCGGTCAGGTCAATCCGAATGCCATCCCAGGCCTGATAGGGTGCGCCCAGGGCACCGTTGTCCTGGATCGTGTTGCCGGCGATGGTGATGTTTTCAGCCAGCGGGCCCATGTAAATGCCATTTTTCTCATTGCCTGCGATGAGGTTGTTGAGAAGGAGGACATGGCTGGGCAGAC
>DAOQTN010000410.1:0-3133 GCA_035340555.1 Anaerolineaceae bacterium
CCTGTATTACCCCAACGTGGTTCGGGCCATTTTGGGCGTTCAGCGCGAGCGGGCCAAGGCCAGGCAGGAACGTAATCGCCGCCGGAACATGGATGATACCATCCGCCAGCGTTTCCAGCATCTGCCGCCGCTGCCAGTGCCCGAGGAAGAGACCTATGTGGCGCCAATTGTTCAACCGGGACGACTGCAGGTGGCCCTCTCAGACTTCTTCCATCTTCGCAGCGTCAAGGCTGATACGATCACCTACCGGACCCACTGGCTGATCCTATTTGCCCGGGCTTGGGCTCCCACCCTGATTTTGTCGCTCCTGTTTCTGGGACTGCTGCTGCGCGTATTTAATATCTATACATTTATTCCACTGTTGGCGGTTTTGCTCCTCTGGTTTTTCTTCAGCGCGGGTTTTGCCCTGTGGTGGTTGTACTGTTTCCTTGACTGGCGGGATGATTTGTATATTCTTAACAACAATGAGTTGATTGATTATTACCGCAAACCGCTTGGCCAGGAGAACCGCCGTTCAGCTCCGCTCGAAAATATTCAGACCATTGACTATGAACAAAACCATTTGATTGCCCTGTTGTTCAACTATGGGACGGTGTTTATCCGGGTTGGCAACGAATCATTAAGCTTCAACAACGTCTTCAATCCCTCCGAAGTCCAGCGCGAAATCTTTGAGCGCTTTGTCGAGAAACGCCGCCGCAAGGAGCAGGAGGCTGTCCGGGCGGAGGAGAATCGGATGCTGGATTGGCTGGAAGCCTATCACCGGGTGGTTGAAGGAGAACCCCCACCTCCGGGCGCAGGCTGATGCTGGTTTTCCTATACAACTCCGTCCCAGTCTGGGGTACAATTGGGGCGACCATGACTATTAGGAAAGAAACATGAGCCTGAGAGAAATTGTATCCCTGCCGCATCCGGTTTTACGGCGGAAAGCCCATAAAATTACTGTTTTTGATAAAGATCTGCAAACTCTGGTTGAGGACATGATTGAAACCATGCGCGCCGCACCCGGTGTGGGGCTGGCTGCGCCGCAGATTGCGGAACCAATCCGCCTGGTTGTGGTGGAATACACCACTGATGAAGAGAATGAGGATGCCCCCACAAAACTATACGTGGTTGCCAATCCGGAGATAGTGGAAATGTCACCGGAAATGGTCACTGGAGTGGAAGGGTGCCTCTCGGTCCCCGGCTTGATTGGTGAGGTCGAGCGTTCGGAAGCTATTGTTGTCAAAGGTCAGAACCGCCGCGGACAACTCGTCCGGATCAAAGCCAAAGGCTGGCTGGCGCGCATCTTCCAGCACGAAATTGATCATCTCGAAGGCGTCGTCTTTACCGACCGCGCCACCCGGGTCTGGAAGCCCAAAGAAGGCGAAGAACTTCCCTTGGACTGACTTGGGACCACTATGTACCTGACGCATCTGTCCCTGACCAATTTCCGCGCCTTTACCCGCCTGGACATGGATCTGCCCCGGCGGATTCTTTTGTTGGTTGGTGATAATGCTCAGGGCAAAACCAGCATCCTGGAAGCCGTCTTTTACCTGGCGACCTTCACTTCCCTGCATGCGCAGAGTGATCGCCAGCTGATTAATTTCCTGACCGCCGAGGAATCCCTGGCTGTGGCCCGCCTGGTAGCCGATTTTCAACGCGGTGACCGGCTGCACCGCCTGGAAGTCCGCCTGATTCAAGAGCCAGTTGGTCCGGCGGGCAACCGTTTCCGCAAAGAAATCCTGCTGGATGGCGTCAAGCGAACCGCCCAGGAAGCTATGGGCGTCTTTAACGCCGTCATTTTCCTGCCGCAGATGATGCGCATTGTTGAAGGTGGCCCTGATGAGCGCCGCCGCTATCTCAACCTGGCCCTCTCCCAGGCCATGCCAGGATATGCGGCCGCTCTCAGCGAATATTCCCAGGCCCTGGCCCAGCGCAATGCCCTGCTCAAACTGCTGGCTGAACGCAGCGGCTCCCCCGACCAGTTGGACTATTGGGATGAACTCATCGCTGGCCGTGGCGCGGTGTTGATTGCGGCCCGTATCCAGGCTGTTCAGGAGATGGAACGCCTGGCTGCCCGACTGCATCAGAAATTAACCCATTCAGAAGAAGTCCTGCGGCTCCAGTACCAACCCTCATATGATCCCCTGCCGCACCCGGAGGGACAATATGCGCTGCCCATTCAAACAGTTGTGCAGCGTAATGGATTCACAGTGGAACAAATCCGCCAGGGCTTTCTGGCACAGCTTCAAGCCCGCCGCAGTGAAGAACTGGCCCGCGGCGTGACGGCCCTGGGACCGCATCGGGATGAGATGCGTTTTCTAAGCAACGGGATCGACCTGGGCGATTTTGGTTCGCGCGGCCAGATCCGGACCGCGCTGCTGGCCCTAAAAATGTCTGAAGCGGCTTGGCTGCATGAAAAGACTGGTCACTGGCCGGTTTTACTGCTGGATGAGATTTTGGCGGAGCTGGATACCCAGCGCCGCGCTGATTTGCTCGACACGCTTGGCGAGGGCGAACAGGCCCTCCTGACCACAACAGACCTGAAGTTGTTTTCACCGGCCTTCCTTGAGCAATCCGCTCGCTGGGAAGTGCGTGCCGGCCAGGTGGTGAAGGCTGGAAATTAGGCCACCTTATAGTGGTTTTTTGGCTGGAATGCCGGTTCGCCGGGGGTAACCAGCCGGGGTGGGGGCGACCTTTTCGATCACCACCAGATAACGTGTCTCGGTGATCCCAGGAATATGGACCAGCTGCAGCGGCCGCAGCCGGCCCCCCAGAATTTGGACCGCCCGCCCCGCTGTTTGCACCTCCTGCGGGGTGTTCTGCCCTTTCTGGGCCAGTGCCGCACCGCCCACCCGCACCAAGGGCAGGAGGTACTCTGCCAGCACCGGCAGGTTAGCCACCGCCCGGGCGGTGGCCCAGTCGTACTGCTCGCGGTGTGCCGGGTCTTGTCCAATATCTTCCGCCCGCCCGGTGACCACAGTGACCTGGCTCAAGGCCAGGGTCTCCACAATATGGCGGCAGAACTCAGCCTTCTTGCCCACACTCTCCACCAGCGTCAGCCGCAGCTCGGGCAGCATGATCTTGAGGGCAATGCCAGGCAGCCCGGCCCCCGTGCCGATGTCAATCAGCGCGTTGGGCTTGGGCCGGCCGT
>DAOQTN010000411.1:0-3122 GCA_035340555.1 Anaerolineaceae bacterium
GAAGCATATCCCGATGACGGGGTGATTTTTGAAAAATCCTGGGGCTCGGTGAGTACAGTCAGGTCCAGATCTTTGATGATGGTTTCAAGATTCATTCAGGATGCTCCTAATTAGCGGGGTACCCCTCGCCCACAGTTTCCTGCTGTGCGAGGAAGATTTTCATACGCAACCGCGTGCCCTTGCCCACGGTTGATTCCAAGGTCATGCTGTCGGTGCAGCGGGAGATGTTGACCAGACCCATGCCGGCGCCAAACCCCATTTCGCGCACTGATTCGCTGGCGGTCGAATATCCCGGCTTCATGGCCTGTTCCACGTCGGGAATTCCCGGACCGTAATCATAGGCGTCAATGGAGATTTGGTGGGGCTCAATCTCCACCCGAATGACCCCCCCATTGGTGGTGTGGATGATCAGATTGATTTCAGCTTCATAGATGGCAATCCCGCAGCGACGGGCAATTTGGGGGCTGGCACCCAGGCGCATCAGCGCCCGTTTGATATTGCTTGAGGCGGCTCCGCCGTGGGTGAAATCCCCGGCCTTGATGTTGTAGCGCAGAATCAGGCTGGTCCGGTCAGATTCAATATCTTCAAACAGGTGACTGGCGCGATACCGCCGCATCTCCTCTTCCTGGCTGTCCCGCTGCAGCGCTTTGAGGAAGGCCCGGGTGATGTCCCCTTTGGTCAGCATGCCCACCAGACGGCCGCTTTCATCGACAACCGGCAGCCGGCCGATGGGTTTATTGACAAATATCTTGAGGGCTTCAACGACCAGTTCTTCGTCCCGGATCGTCATCACCTTGGAGGTCATGTACTCGGTGACCTTGGCCTCCAGATCGGGCACCATCAAGGCCCGGATGACATCCTCAATGCTGAGCACCCCCACAATGTCGCCGTGCTGCAGCACCGGAGCCCCGGAAATACGCAACGTCCGGAACAAATCCAGCGCTTCTTTCATCGTTTGCGATGCATCCAGCGCTTTGGCGTCCGCCGTCATCGCCTCCTGGACTTTGACCTCATAGGCCAGCTCTTCCAGGCGGGTAATGTGTTCAGCCTCTTGGTCGGATATCACGCGGTTCCTGGAGGACTGATCATTCATCGTGTATTCCTTAATCTATACAGGAGCAATCGTCCCCACTGACGGGCATTTCCAGGCTCGGCAATCCGGCCTGATGCAATCGGCCGCATAGTTCAAACATGCCATAGGGGGAGAGAATCAGCGGAATGCCTTCTTTTTCAGCCAGGGAGATGGTTTCCTCCTGCGGCGCTTTGCCCCGCACCAGGACCACAGCGGCCACATCGGCCATTTGTGCTGTCCGAATGACCTGTGGGTTGCACAGGCCCGTCAGCAGTACGGCCTCGGGCTGTATGGAGGCCAGCACATCGCTCATCAGGTCCGCACCGCACCCACCTTTGATCTCCTGGTTTAAATCGGCGGAGGGATTTAGAAGCTTTCCGCTAACTATTGCGAGAACATCCTTGACTCTCATGGCTACCCTATGCGTAAGATAATGCGTTCCGGGGAACAGATCTATTTTACCTTAACTTTGATTGCTTGATGGTTGTTTTAGGTGTAATATTACACCACCTGCCTTTGCTCGCCGGCAGTTCAATTGATGGCAGCCCGATCACGGGCACAGGTGGTTTGTTCATGCTATAATCCTGTCTTCGTCGGCCGTGGATTGATTGATTCTCGGTATTTGTTTTCAGACGCAGATGGTCATTTTGCTTGATTGAGGTAAAAAAATTTTATGGAACCCACTGTCCAAACGGTCAAAGGAGCTCGCGAGTTTTATCCGGAAGCCATGGCGCTACGCAACTGGCTGGCTCAAAATATGCGCGCCGTTTCAATCCGTTACGGCTATCAGGAATATGATGGCCCGTTTCTTGAAAAAATTGATCTCTACGCGGCAAAATCGGGCGAGGAACTGGTTAAAGAGCAGGCCTTTGTTTTTCCCGATCGCGGCGGGGATCTGATTGCACTGCGGCCTGAACTGACCCCCTCTCTGGCCCGCATGGTGGCGCAACGTCAGGGTGAATTGACTTTCCCGCTGCGCTGGTGGTCATTTGGTCCCTTCTGGCGATATGAGCGTCCGCAAAAGGGACGTACCCGCGAATTTTTTCAATGGAATATTGATCTGATTGGCATCAATTCACCTGAGGCGGATGCCGAATTGATTGCCATTTGCGCTGAATTCATTCGCTCGGTGGGACTTTCACCGCAGCAGGCAGTTATCCTGGTCAACGATCGGCGGTTGATGGACCAGGAACTCTCCGCCTTGGGGCTGACCGGTGACCTGAAGGCGCAAACCCTCCGTCTGATCGACCGCCGGGACAAACTGCGCCCGGCAGAATGGGATGAGTTTGCCCTCTCCCTGGGGATTACCGCCGGCCAATTGGCGGGCTTGAAAGCATTACTGTCCAACGCGGAGCTTTGGCAGAAGTACCCCGATATGTGCCGCCTCTTTGCCGCCCTGGAGGCGCTGGGTGTACGGGAGTACATCCAATTTGATGCCGGCATTATCCGGGGCTTGGAATACTACACCGGCACCGTGTTTGAGGCTTTTGACGCTGATCGTACCGGCCGCGCCATTCTTGGTGGGGGGCACTATGACAACCTGGTCTCTGATGTGGGCGGCGATCCGCTTCCCGGCGTCGGATTTGCCATGGGTGATATGATGATTGCAGTGGTGCTTGAAAAATATGACCTTTTGCCTGATTTTGACCAAGCCTCAGCCCCAGTTCTGGTAACCGTTTTTGACGCAGCGCTGCAAAGTACCAGCATCCGACTGGCTGCAGAACTGCGCAGCGCCGGTCTGGGAGTCAATTGCTATCCTGAGGCGGCCAAATTGCCCAAACAATTCAAATTTGCCGACCGGATCGGGGCCCGTTTTGTCCTGATCATTGGACCAGACGAACAGACCACATCTGCCGTCACGATCAAAGACCTTGTTCGTCACGAGCAGGAAACCCTTCCGCAAGATTCGGCTGCCGGCTGGATCAAGCAAAGACTTGCGCAAGCCCCGTCTGTGTGATAAAATCCGGGGCGTTATGGTGGCTGTAGCTCAATGGCGGAGCACCTGACTGTGGATCAGGGGGTTGTGGGTTCAACCCCCACCAGCCACCCC
>DAOQTN010000412.1:0-3110 GCA_035340555.1 Anaerolineaceae bacterium
ATCTTTCTGTGGACTTATTGGAACGCCAATTTGGGCGGCGTGGCGGCCGCTAAACCTATTTTTTACAGGAGAAGAAGATGCAAATCGTAACTGATCGTGGGGCCGATTTTGCAGCGGAACAGCTGAAGGGATTGAACATCCATTTTGCCCCGCTGCGGATCCAGCTGGAGGGTAAAGCCTATGTCAGCGGAATCGATATTTCACCGGAAGAATTTTATGAGAAGATGTCTCAAACCGAGTCCTTTCCGACCACCTCCCAGCCCTCGGCGGGTGAATTTGCCGAGCTGTATCGGGAACTGGCCAAGACGGATCCGGACATCCTGTCGGTGCACATTTCCTCGGGCTTGAGTGGGACGGTGAATGCGGCCCGGCTGGGTGCCGAAATGGTTCCCGAAGCCAAGGTCACGATCTGGGACACCAAGATCCTGTCCTGTCCCGAGGCCTGGCAGGTTGAAGCGGCCGCCCGGGCGGTCAAGGCGGGCTGGGATCTGCCGCGCATTTTGGCGATGCTGGAGACCCTCCGCAAAAAGATTTCGGGCATCTACACCCTGAACGAATTGAAATACCTGATTCACGGCGGACGCATCAATCACATCACCGGTTTGGTGGCCTCCCTGTTGAATATCAAGCCGATGATCACGGTGGATCGGGAGTCCGGCGTTTACATCCAGGTCGGGCGCGAAATCACCCTCAAACGGGCGATCAGCCGGATGGCCCATATTGTTGAAAACTGGTATGCCAGCACTGGTGAGACGTTGCGCATCCAACTGCTGCATGGCCGCAACCTGGAAGGGGTTGAGATCTTCCGGGAGGAACTCACCAAACGGCTGTCCAAGATTCAATGGCTGCCAACGGCCAACATTGCCCCGGTTTTGGGCGCGCACACCGGACCCAGCATGGTCGGCTGTGCAGTGGGGCCCCTGAGCCTGTTTGACGCGCTGCCCGCGGCCTGATCCGCCGGTTGCCCAATCGCCCACCCGGGGGCCTGCCTGGGACAACCAGCTGGTTTGCGTTTAGATTCCGATTCCCTGCCTGGATATTGACCGGGCAGGGAATTTGATTGCGCTCCAGGTGTTGCCGGGCGCTCTGGCCGCACTTCCCTCCGGTCCGGTCTCGCCCACCCGGATCCATTTCAAGCCCGTCCGGTCGCGGCCCGGCCCGGGCCGGGCGCAGTGGCGGCGAGCGGACTCAGGCGGCGGGGTTTGGCAGGTGGACGGTGAAGGTGGTCCCGACGTTGACCGTGCTTTCCAGGGCCAGCCGCCCGCCGTGGGCTTCGACGATCCACTTGCATATGGACAACCCCAAACCCGTGCCGGGATGGCTGCCCTCGGCGTTCTTGGCCCGGAAAAATTTCTCACCAATGTGGGGCAGGGCCTCGGGGGGAATGCCCACCCCGGTATCAGCCACTGCAATTTGGATTTCCGCCGGGTCGACGGAGACGGTGAGGGTGACCTTCCCGTTGGGCTGGTTGTATTTGACCGCATTGTTCAGCAGATTCAACAGCACCTGCTTGAACTTTTCCGGGTCCACCTCAATTTCCGGCACCTCGGGGGGCAGTTGGACCCGGATGCTGATCCCGTTCTCCGCCGCCTTGGGGCGCGAAATTTTGCAGCACTCATCGATCAGGCCGGGCAGGTTGAGGCGCACAGGATGCAGGGCCAGCCGCCCGGATTCCAGCCGGGCCAGATCCAGAAAAGAAGAGGCCAGTTCGTTCAGCCGGTCGGTTTCCTGCCGGATCATCCCTGCCATTTCCAGGCGCTGGAGGTCGGTCATGCCCGGCCGCTGCAGCAGATAGGCCACGGTGCTGATGGCGGTCAGGGGGGTGCGGATTTCATGCACCAATTCCGAAATCAGATCCGCCTGGTGGAAGAGCAGGGAATTCTGGATGGCCACGGCGGCCTGGGCACTCAGCGCCTGGAGCAGTTCCAGGTCGGCAGCGGTGAACAGGTCATGCTTTTTGTTGAGCACTTCCAGGACCCCGATCAGGTGGTCGCGGGCGATCATGGGCACTGCGATGATGGACCGGGTTGAGAACTGCAGGGCCTGCTCAACGTCCTTGAAAAAACGGGCGTCGGCGTGAACATCCGGCACAAAAACCGGCTCGCGGTGGGTGGCCACCCAACCGGCGATGCTTTCCGGGGGCACGATGATGCCCGCCAGGACCGCCTGATCGCGTGGATCATTGGCCACCGAGAAGGTCAGCTGATTTTTCCGCTCATCGTACAGCAGGATCGAACTGGCTTCGGCCTCCACCAATTCCATGGCCATGATGATGATCCGCTGCAGCAGATCGTCCAGATTCAACGTTGAGGCCAAATCACGCGAGATTTCGATCAACCGCTGGTAACCTTCCAAGGGCAGCCGGGTGTCTTTCATATCAACTCCTGCTTAACGCCTGCCCGAGCGCGGGCAGCGTCCGGGCCACATCATAAGGGATCAGAATATCGGCAAACCCATCCAGCGGGGTGCTGGACAGGGTATTGATGATCAAGGTCGCCCCTTTTTCCAGGGCAACGAACGGCAGCTGGTTGACCGGGGCCACTTCGAGGGCGGTTCCGGCCACCAGGATCAGGTCGGCATTTTCACAAAGCGTCTGCGCGGCTTCCATGGCCTGGATCGGCAGGACCTCCCCGAACAGGACGATATCCGGTTTGAGAATCCAGCCGCAGTCCGGGCAGCGGGGGATCTCCTCCTGCTCGAGCAGGAGCGGCCCGTAAACTTCAAGGGGCTGGGTTTTTCGGCAGTGGGTGCAAACCGCCTGCCGGAGGCTGCCGTGCATTTCAATGACTTTGCAGCTGCCGGCGCGTTGATGCAGCATGTCAATATTCTGGGTGATCACCCCCTGGAGCCAACCGGACGCCTCCAGCGCAGCCAGGGCCTGGTGGGCGGGGTTGGGCTCGGCTGCCATGATTTGGCGGACCAGCGGCCGCAGCCAGTTGAAGAAACGTTCCGGGTGCTGCTGGAAAGAGCTTAATGAAGAGACCTTCATCGGGTCGTCGCGCGTCCACAGGCCGCTGCCGGTGGAGCGAAAATCAGGGATCCCTGAAGGAGTGGAGATGCCGGCGCCGGTCAGCGCGACTATGGACCGGGCCGCACGCATGGCCTGCGCG
>DAOQTN010000413.1:0-3108 GCA_035340555.1 Anaerolineaceae bacterium
GCTGATGCTGGCCATCACATTGCATAACTTTCCTGAGGGTCTGGCTGTGGGGGTGGCTTTTGGTGCCGCTGCTGCCGGACTGCATGAGGCCACGCTGGCCGGTGCGGTTGCCCTCGCGATTGGCATTGGCCTGCAAAACTTTCCCGAAGGCCTGGCGGTTTCTGCACCGCTACGGCGCGAGGGGTTGTCCCGCGGCCGGAGCTTTTTCTTTGGCCAGTTGTCCGCCGTTGCCGAGCCCATTGCCGGTGTCATTGGTGCCGCGGCGGTGCTGTTGATGCGTTCCCTGTTGCCCTATGCCCTGGCGTTTGCGGCCGGAGCGATGATCTATGTGGTGGTTGAAGAATTGATCCCCGAGGCACAACAGGGCGAGCACACAGATATCTCCACTATTGGTGTCATGATTGGGTTTGCAGTCATGATGCTCCTGGACGTTGCTCTTGGATAAACAAAAATTAAACCCCAACCGGGTCACCCGCGCCGCCCTGCTGTTGGCCGCGCTCTTTGCTGTTGATAAGGTTGTTGCTGTTGTCCGCCAGGTACTGATTGTCCGCCAATACGAGTTCTCGGCCGAATTGGATGCCTTCAATATCGCCAACAATGTGCCGGATATGTTGTTCCTGCTCATCTCCGGCGGTGGCCTGGCCATGGCTTTCATTCCGGTCCTGAGCGAAACCCTCTCCCGGGATGGCCGCCGGGCGGCTTGGGATCTTTTCAGCCGGATTGCCAATCTTGCCTTCCTGGTGACCCTGATATTGGCAGCCATTATTGCCCTGCTGGCTGATGGAATTGTGGGCTCGGTGGTGGCCTCCGGCTTTACCCCTGAACAACAGCACCTGGTCACCGGACTGATGCGGCTGAACCTCATTGCCACGATGATTTTCTCGCTCAGCGGTCTGGTGGTGGCGGGTTTGCACACCAATCAACATTTTCTGCTTCCGGCATTGGCCCCCATCCTTTACAATATCGGACAGATCATTGGCGCACTTTTTTTCTCGCCGCTGGAAGGCTTGACCATCGCCGGTGTGACGCTCCCGACGCTTGGTCTGGGCGTCCGCGGCCTGGTGTACGGGGTCATCCTGGGTGCCTGCCTGCATCTGGGGATCCAGCTGCCGGGTCTGATCCGCTATGGTTTTCACTGGACGCGGCAGATTGGCATTCGTTTGCGTGTCAAAGCCAGATTCAAACTGAGTTTGGAAGGTCCGGAAGGGGTCATCAAGGTGCTGCGTCTGATGGGACCCCGCATTGTCACCATATTCTTTATTCAGCTGGTTTTCCTGGCCCGCGACAATATCGCTTCCTGGTATTCAGAAGGCGCCGTCTCCGCGCTGACTTACGCCTGGATGCTGATGCAGGTGCCGGAAACGCTGATTGGCACTGCCATTGGGGTTGCCATATTACCCACCCTGGCGGAATTGTCGACCTTGGGCCAGTGGGAGGAATTTAAACAATCCGTGCAGCGGGCTGTGCGGGTTTTGGTGGCATTGACCCTGCCGGTTGCCGCAATTCTGGCTGTCGGCATTGGACCACTGATGATCCTGGTGTTTGGATTGGATGGCGATGACAATACACTGCTGTTATGGACCACCCGGGGGTACTTCGCGGCCCTGACCGGACACGCCCTGATGGAGGTCGCCAGCCGCTCTCATTATGCCGCCCAGGATGCACGCACCCCGATGATTACAGGCGCCATCAATCTGGCGGTGTACCTGATTTTGGGCTTGACGTTGGCTAATTTTCTTGGCGCTCCGGGCCTCAGCCTGGCGGAAGCCGGCGCGTTCACTTTGCAGGCGGTACTGCTGTACATCCTGCTGAACCGGAAACTCCCCCAGAAACTGCAGGTGGGAGGCAGCTTGCTGCGCGGCGGCCTGGCGGCCTTGCTGGGAGCGGGTCTGGCTCTGGGGACCCTCAATCTGCTTGCTCCGCACCTGGGTGAAACCATCGCTTCGGTGATTGCCATGCTTGCCGGCCTGGCCCTGTCGCTGGGGGTCATCTGGCGGGAAGTTCGTCTTCTGCTCCGGCTTTAGTGCGGTATAATTACGAGCATGTCCGATAAAGATCCTGCTGAAACCGCGCCTGCCAAACACCGCCAAAGTCAGGCGGTCACCCGCCCAACCCTGCTGGCAACCAGTCCATTGGAGACGCTGCCGAAAAAAACTGCTGAAACAGACGAACCGACCGCCCCACCTCCGGGGGACCACGTCCCTCCAGAGACGGAACCACCGGCCGAACCACCAGCCAAAACCCGCCGTTCCCGCTGGTTCTGGTTGGGGGTCTTGCTGGTCCTGCTTGTGGCCGGCTTGGCCGCTTGGACGGGATATCGCGCGGGGATCACGCGCCGGGTCGCGGCAGAACGCGACCAGCGTATCCTGCTGGCCAGCATTCAGTATGGCCTGGCATTGCAGGATATTGAGTCTGGTCGCCTGGACGCTGCCCGACAGCGGCTGGAATTTGTCATAGAAATGGATCCGACCTTTCCGGATGCGCAGCAAAAATTGATGGATGTGATGCTGGCCCAAGCCCAGCTTAAAACCCCCACCCCGCCCCCCATTTTAACACCCACAGCCCAGTTTACACCCACGCCGGATTTGCGCGGGGAGGCGGACCTGTATCAATCGGTCCTTAATCATATGGCGAACCAGGAATGGGATGCCGCCCTGGCCACACTTGATCAACTGCGCGATGCCAACCTGGACTATCGGACCGTGGACGTGGATGGACTTTATTACATTTGTTTGCGTTTCCGCGGCGCACAAAGAATTCTCTATGAGGGTAATCTTGAACTTGGCGTCTACGATCTGACGCTGGCTGAGCAGTTTTCACAACTGGATGAAGAGGCGATGGGCTACCGCAATTGGGCCCGTTACTATATGGCCGGCGCCAGCTTCTGGAAGGTGGATTGGGTTCGGGTCATCAGTTATTTTTCGGATATTGTCCCTTACGTTCCTAACCTGCGGGATTCATCCGGCTTTACCGCGAGCGAACGATACCGTCTGGCTTTGATCGGATATGGTGATCAACTGGCCGCGGCGGGTGAGTACTGCGAGGCCCAAAAGCAGTATGAAGAAGCTTTAACCCTGGCGCCTGACCCCATGCTGCAGCCCACTTTGC
>DAOQTN010000414.1:0-3108 GCA_035340555.1 Anaerolineaceae bacterium
CAAAGCCGCCAGGGCAATCGCTATGCGATCTTCACGTTGTTCGTCCGCGATCAGGCAGCGCATCGTATGCACGGCATACAATATTCCGGCTTGCTGAAAGGGGGTCAACCGGCAATCCAGGCCAGGGATCGGCGGGATGACTGCCGAGGTGGTCCGGCTGAGCTGATAGCGAGCCTGCCAGAAACGATCCATCAATGCAGAAACGGGGAGACGCAATTCACGAGGCAAGTCAATTTCAAAGCGCTGCGCCAACGCTTGTACAGCCGCCAGGTTGTCTCGGCCGGGCCATACCAGCCAGCCGCGGTGGGTGTAGAAATCATAGTGTGCACTCGGGATTTCCTTCACCGCAGCTTTGAGCGCTGCATCGGGCGAGAAACGGATGACAATCTCGTTCCAATCATCGAGCATGATGTGCTTCGGCATCCAATCTTCTCCTTACCAGTACTCCGGTTTGCCCAGGCTTAACACCTCGGCATACTCGAACAGCGCCCACAGCATCCAGGCCAGGCTGACGCGCAGTCGCGGGGCATATGGGATCAGGTTGACCGTCAGGATCGAAAGACCGATCGTGACCTGTACCACATATGGACCGGTCATGTACTCCTCCCAACCGGTTGAGATGGCAGCCACGGCACGCAGGGGGCCAGTGTTGCTCCAACCGTGATAGAGCATGAAAGCATTCAGCACACGCTGCATAGCATGCAAGATGGTGGTGTTATTCCACGCCATGCGTGCCCGTTGGGGGTGCATTGCTTGCCGCAGGGCCGCGACCAGGCCGGGCTGAGCGGCGAGGTAACGGCCCAGGAGCGTGACCGCTGCATGGGGTGTTGCCAGGTTCGGTAGATTGCCCGTGTCGGCGTAGCTGGCTTCGAAGATCATCATGGCATAGGCCAACAGGACAAAATTGGGCCGAGGCTCATCTTCTCCCAGACGGCTGGTTACCAACTCCTGAATGGCAAGTAATTCCGCCTGTAGAGAACGATAACGAGCAGCTAACTCTAACGCTGTGGCAGGTATCGCAATGGCACTGGATGGCTGCTCGGCAGCTTCTAGATTGCCCGCCAAATCCTCCCAGAGCTCAGACGGATCGGGACTCCAATCAGGCTGGGCCAGGAATTCATTAAGCGGCATGGCGAGTACCTGAAACGCAAGTGCCGAATCCGTTTCAGCAGCCAATTGGCGTATCGTCTGCCGCCAGATTGCCAGGGTGCGCTGCCAGATCCGGCCGCGCCCCGGGTTGAACAATATCCGTACCTGGGGCAAATAACCGGCTGCCTGTTCGGACGAAAAGAAAGCCTGGCGGTGTTCCAGGGCCTGGCGCATCCGTCGCAAGAGCTGTGGACTGGCTTCCTGTTCGATCTCATAAAGCAAGCGTCGACCATCGGCCATCTGCACTTGATGGTCAGGCCGCAGCGACCGTTCAGTGCCATATGGCACTGAACGGTCGCTCTCAACAGATTGTGAGGCTCTCTCGGCACATTGGTGAAAAGCCAGCATTGCCTGGGCATGCAGCACGGCCAGGGGCGCGGTCAGGCCGCAGGGGTTGGCATCCGCATATCCCAACTCCCGTAGCAAGGCGGCACCGCTCTCGCTCAAAGTATAGATCCGGGGTGGTTTGCCCGGCTGGCCGGGACGGCGCACAACGCCATCATATCGGCGTAGCGCCGGCGGCAATCCGGCGCAAGCTGCGTCCAACTGGATCAGCACCCGGTCAAGCTGGCCGCGGCTTAATCCGGTCGCTGCTTGCATCTGCTGAGTATCCGCTACGCCGCTGACCAGGAAAGTTTCGAGCAGCTTTGGCCAGGGGGTATCCGGCAGTGTCAGGTCAAGGGCCTGGCGGATAAGGTTGGTTTCTTCTGGAGTAGGTATGCGCATAATAGTCATAATTCAAACAAGGGTTATATTAACAAGAATGACTCTCGGGTTTATGCACGCCATTTATGCACGCGCTACCCGCTCTTCTTTTTCCGGGCAGGCTTCGATTTGGCCCAGGGGGGCTGCCCAATCCCCAACTCCGATGGGTACGTGAGCATGGCCTCCAACACCCAACTCAAGGCCACATCTTCTGGTTTTTTATTGCCGATTCCAATATAGCTCGGCTGCGGATTGGCAAGTTTCATCCGGCCTATGCGAGCTTCCACATAGATGTCGGAACGCATGTCGCCGAATTCGGGGAACTGCACGCTGACAGCGAGTGGGCCGTTCGGGCCAAAGCCGTAGTGCTTGAGGAAACGCCAGAGCATTGCAGTGTATCCGTTGCGCAAAGACATGACGCCTGTGTTGTGTTCAAAAGTCCATTCCAGGATGTGTTTCAAATCGCTCAACAATTCGGCGTTTTGTGGGTCGTGTAAGAACCGCCGCAGCATTTCCAACGATTCGATCGGCAAGGCGGCATACTGCTCTATCGGGCTGTAATGGTAGTGGCTGGATTGATAGATCACGAGCATGATCTCAAAAAAGGCCTGCACGCGCAGCGCATGGTCAGTTTGGTTTTGTACGGCGCGCAGTTGTTCCACATACACCCGCTCACGCGCTCTGGTCACCGCCCGCAGCTCATCAATCTGCGCTGAGCTTTGGCTCGCCAGCAACTCAGGAACGTCATGCTCCGATTCGGGCGCAGGGCGCGGGTCAATTGCAGGCTCGTCGGATGGGACGAGCAGGTCAAAGCCCTCCAGGTCATCCCAGCTTGGGTGAGATAAGAAAGGCTGCAACGGCTGAACATAGAGTTGAAAGCTGAGCTTGCCTCTAGCTTCGTGGCACACGTCTCGCAGTGCGTCCTGCCAGATGCCCAGAGTTTTGGTGTCGTTTTGCGGCAGGTTGAACAGCATGCGGATGCGGCGGTCGACTCGCCGAGCATGCGGCGAATGGAAGAAATTGTGCAGGCGGGACAGCTTGTCTACCGCTCGCGGCAAGGTGCCCTGGTTAGCAGCTTGCTCGAGCTCGAACAGCGTTTTCTTTTTCCCGCCAACGATCACATCCGGGCGCACATTACGGCCCCCCTCGAAGTACAGCGGTTTCTCAACCTCCGCCGGCAGATCGGCATTGCGAGCCTGGGTATAGATTTCCATGATGGCGTAGGCGGCAGTCAGTTCAACTGCGCTGGTTAGC
>DAOQTN010000415.1:0-3105 GCA_035340555.1 Anaerolineaceae bacterium
GTACCTTTGACAAAACAGCCATTGCTATTGCGGCATTGGTACCCGGATACGCTAGGCTGGCAAGTCAGGCGGTTCTTGACATTAAAGTAGACCAGGTAAAAACACACCGTCAGATCATGATCGTAGGAGAGATTGGTGACATTTTGGTACTGGCAGCTGACCGAAAACTTGCTATCGATGGTGCGTCGGAAATAGTCGGTTTTTTCCACAGTCTTTTTGACTTCTTCGGTGGTGCCATCCTCTTTTGTCACGGTTTCAGTGACTTCTTCTTCCGATTTATCAGCGCGGATCTCTTCCTCTCGCACATCACCTACTTTGATGTTGGAAAAGTTGTGTTTGGTCAGAACGTGAATCTGGCCGCCCGTGCCGAAATCATGATGGGGGTAGTTATCCACGTAGGCGGTGCGATTGTCGCTGATTTTTCGGCGCCCAGGGTTGCCGGATGACACCGAGGCCCAATCGCTGATGCTTTGATGGGAACTGACCTTATCCCAGGGATAGAGGCCGCTTTCCGAATAGTTATTGGGGCCAAAGTAATCGCAGTGACGAATGCGGGGGTAATTGTAATTGTTCAATTCATAAGTAAAGTTGATACGAGTGCAGAAGTCAGGAGCCGTGGTGCCGATGGTGCGATCACAGCCTCGTTTCAGGGCCCAAGCGATGTCGTCGTAGGATTTATCCGCGGGCCAGGCTATCGCCAGAGATCCGGAGGATGAATAGTCGGTTTTATAGAGGAATCCATCGAATTTTAAATGGGCCTTCTTTTTAGCGCCCTTTTTGCTGATTTCAATAGGACTGGCGGGATCCGCCACGTCCAGGGTAGGGTTCAGATAGACTGCGCCATCAGGGGCTATTTCTATGAGGGGAGTTTTTGTCACCGTGCCTTCGATTCCCTGCCACTGCGAAAAGGGATGCCGACGACCGGGAGCATACGCCGCATCAAGCCAATTTTTCAAGGCCACCGGATCGGGATCAGCGGCATCGGCTTTCACAATATTATGAATGGCGGAATCGATGGTCAGCCTGACTCTTTCATCGTACAAAGCATTCGGGCGCACATGATACTTACCATTGGAGTAGTAGCGCACGGACCCAGCGGCGTCACGGGCGGGTTCCATGAATTTGCATTGATCCACGTTGCAGGCTTCCGTGGCAAAGCCGGCCAGGCATACTTTGGCAGGATCCGCCAATTGCAGACGTGCCCTTTTGGTTAAGTCAATACCTTGCGAGCTGGCATCGGGGTTGGTGAGGCGCGTGGTGGCAGTAACCATCGCATACTTGTGCAGATCGTCGGTGGAACCATCGTCCCATTTAACGGAACCCTCCGCAAGTAACTCATTGACGGATACGGTGGTTTGAACCTGCGCGTTGGTATCACAGTTGTTGGTATTGTTATACCAGCTATTGTTGTCGTTATTGGCAAAGGCCACATCCAGGTCGGCATTGGTGAGTTTGGGGCGCAGGCAGGTGCTGATGGTCATAACCCCCTGGCTGTTCAAACTCCATGAGCGAGTGGTGGCATTGGTGGGAATCACGCCACCGGTTTGGTTCAATCCGGCTATAGCAGCACCTTTCTTGAATTTTTTGGTGCCCCCGTCCACCAGGATGACAAAGTTTCCGATCAACTGGGAAACCTGCTCGATAGCGGTTTCATTGGCCAGCTGCAGGTAGTACTGCTTGACGGCGCGTTGCTCCGCTTTTTCGGAGTCGTCCATTCCCTTTTTGACCACTTCCAGCGAGGCATAGCCGGCTGCCGCCAGACCTGCCGCCACCAGAACAGGAACAACCCCGTCCTCGCTGCGGAGGCCTTTGCCGACGAACGGTGTGCCAAGCCACTTAATTGTTCGACCAAACATTCTTTGCCACATAAAGTTTCCCCTTATGGGTGCGGACGGAGTATGGGAATTTGTTCGCTCCCTGCGGAATGCGTCGGAAATAATACGCATTGTAAACCGCCTGGAGACCCCGTCCTGTTCGTTCATTCATGGCATTGCAGGCCATGGGCTGATCCACGTTGAAATCCCAGAACGTTGCCTTAACCTCTACAAAAAAGTCCTGGGCATAGCCGCACAAGTAAAAGGAGTTGCGACCCGCCAGAGTGGCCATACCCGTTTTGAGGATGGACTGGCGGGTGTCGCAGCGATTCAGGCCATTCAACACATTGGTGGCAAAGGCATTGGCTTTTCCCGATGCCACGGACGTTTGGCTGGCGGATTTGAGGGTATCGATGGCGGTGCCGACCGCAGCCGGGAAGTTGGCTTCCGTGCGAATATCCTGCAAACGTCCAAAAAATACCAGATTATTGAGGCCAAAACGGGCCTGCACCACATTGATGAAATTGGGGTAGGTCGTGGCCGGCGTGCATTGAACAGAGACATCCAGTTCGGTGATACGTTTCTGGAATACCTGTAAAACTTTACTGATCTCATGGCGAACCAACTGATCCTTGTCAAAGAGAGTGCTGGAGGCTTCCGCCAGCATCTGGCCTTCTTTGATCAGAGAAAAATTCTGGATGATGTGCACAGAGGCCAGGACGAATAGCGAAAAAGCCGCCAGATAACTGATCATGGCAGCGCCCCGTTCCGATCGAGGGTTGAGCGGAGAACCTATTGGCTTGTTTGTGACATCATGACCCATGGTTTTTAATCGTTTCATTTCTTACGTGTTGTAAGACTGCCAGCTACGGTCCTGGGAGCATCTAAGGCCAACATCGGAAAGGGGCTTTATAAATTGAGTTTTTTTTGGGATATCTGGAAGATGATTGGTAAGATTTTGATATTAAAGATAAAAGATGTTGGGCATAGACGGTTCATGGAGGGGAATTAAATTTTTGTACGAGGGAGATTTCTAGGCTTGTGCAGCATGGATGCGGCTGTCCCGGGATTTTCCGGCCAAAAGTGACGGGGGTAACGCCTCTCCAGTTCCTTTTTGACGGCAGGGTACGAACGGACCCAAAAGCCCGGAAGATCGGCGGTGACCTGCAGCGGTTTTTTATTGGGGCCTAGAAAATGGATCACCAATGGCTGTCGTCCCCCCAATATTGCCGGTGTTGCCGTCTGGCCAAAAAAATCCTGGATATATCCCTCGATCCAGGGGCCTTTATCA
>DAOQTN010000416.1:0-3103 GCA_035340555.1 Anaerolineaceae bacterium
AGGAGGGTCATTTTGCCCAGGTCTTCCAGGAGGGTCATTTTGCCCAGGTCTTCCAGGAGGGTCATTTTGCCCAGGTCTTCCAAGAGGGTCATTTTGACCAGATTTTCCAGAAAGAGGAGGGCTTCCAGATTGACCGGGTCTTCCGGACAGATTGGGTCTTCCGGATTGACCGGGTCTTCCGGATGGATTGGGCCTTCCGGACAGATTGGGGCTTCCGGATTGAGTAGACAGGCAGACCGTCGGAATTGGTTGGGCGGCCAGGATGGTCCCATCCGGACGGATGACTTGGATTGGCAGAGGATCGAGATTGCTGGATGGCTGGATTGTTGGGTTGCTGGATTGTTGGGTTGCTGGATTGCTTAATTGACGGGTGACCTGATCGCCGAATGACAGGATTGGCCGGATGGTCTGAACGGGCTGGTTCGTCTCCGGCGGAAGCTCCTTGCTGCGAAAAATCCGCTTGGCAGGACTTAATTCTCTGGCAGCATTCTCTGGTAGAATGAGGGCATGACCCCGACAAGCACTCCAGGTGCAGTCCCCCTGGCCAAACGAATCCTGGATCTGGTCCTGACGCTGCCCGCCATGCTGATTTTGCTGCCCTTGATGGGCTTCATCACTCTGTTGATCTGGCTGCTGGATGGGCGGCCCATCTTCTTCCGCCAACCGCGGCCGGGATACCGGGGAGAAATATTCACCCTGACCAAATTCCGAACCATGCGATGTGACGTGGATACCAACGGCGTTCCCCTGCCGGATGGCCGGCGTTTGACGCGGTTGGGCCGCATCCTGCGCGCCACCAGTCTGGATGAACTGCCGGAATTCTTTCAGGTGATCAGCGGTCGGATGAGCCTGGTGGGCCCCCGACCACTGCTGACAGCCTACCTGGACCGATACAGCCCGGAACAAGCCCGGCGGCACGACGTCCTGCCCGGAATCACCGGCTGGGCCCAGGTCAACGGGCGGAATGCCCTCAGTTGGGAGGACAAATTCAAACTGGATGTGTGGTATGTGGACCACTGGTCCGTTGGGCTGGATCTTAAAATCCTGGCGCTGACCATCTGGAAAACATTAAAACGCGAAGGTGTCAGCCAGCCGGGGCAGGCGACCGCCGAGGAATTCAAAGGTTCCCCTCAGGAACCTCCCGCTGGACAATCTGATTAAGGCGTCAGCGCACCCAGCTGTCCGGCCGCCAACAGATCCATGGCCTCCTGGAGCAAAGCCTGTCGGCCGGGCGAGAGCAGTTCGGGATTGACATCGCTCAAAATGAGCGGGGCATCGCTGGCCTGGCCCATGGTATTGGCCACCAGATCTTCCCAAATGCTTTGCAGTGCCGCCGGCACATCCCAGGTGACCGTGGCAGCCCAATTGGCCGGCACACCATTGGCCGGCGCAGCACCGCCCACCAGCACAAACTGGGTGGCCAGGGCCGTGGCCAGTTCAAAACTGACCGCTTCCGGAGCCAGGTAAATCACTTCCAGCCGGTTCTGCTCATGCAGCGCGGCCGCGGCCGCCTGCCAGGCGGCCGGATCGCTGGTTGAGGGCAGGGTGCTGATCACCGGGAAAAGGACCACCGGAGCGTAATAGGGTGCACAACGCCCACAATAATACCGTCCGCCGTTGATCAGGGCATTGGAAGCGGTGTCCCCCAGCGGCCCGTCCGTGGGCAGCAGTCCGCCTCCCCGCCAGTCCGGGGCAATCAAGGTGGTGATCATCCCCCCAATAAAGGTCTGGTAATCCGAACGCAGGCGGATCACACTTAAGTTCGCAGCCGGTTCCAAGGCGCGCGAAGTGATCCCCAAAAAGGCCACCTCCGGGGCAGAGGCCGCCAGGGCTTGGATGGTCTCATCCGGGCGCAGCCAAACCACAATGCGCACCCCCGCATCCAAGTCTGCTGCCGTGAGGGCGGTCAGGGGGGTGACCGTCAGGCCGGCTTGATCCGCCAGGGAGGCGATGGCAGCCGCAGTTGCAGCCTCCTCTGGAGCACCGGCTGAAACCAGCAGCAGGCGGGCGGTGACGGTTGGGGTGTCACTGGGCACGGGCATGGCCGCGGTCTCCGTTGCTGTAGCCGGCAGCGGAGTCACCGCGGTTTCTGTTGGGGTTGCCGGCACAGTCGTACAGGCAGCCAGAACAGACAGCAGCAAAAAGATCCAGGTTACTAATAATATTTTATGCTTCATCATCGTCTGTATTATAATTGGAAGAGAACGGATTTGACCATAGTCGGATTATATGAGTCTACCCACCAGTCAACCCATTCTGCCAGAGCCAGACCCCCAGCTGCCACCGGCCCGCCGCCGGCAGCAGCAGCGCAGTCTGCCGCCCAACGCGGGTAGTGCCGAACGCAGCGAGTTCCTGAAAGACGTCTCACAGCGGGTCACCCCGTCCTTGGATTTTTTCCTGTTCAGTCTGCTGGCTGGCCTGGTCATGGCCCTGGCCCTGCTGCTTGATTCACCCGCCCTCTATGTGCTGGTGATTTTGCTGGCGCCATTCATGTCCCCGATTCTGGGGGCCGCCCTGGGCACCGTGATGGGATCCCCACGCTTCTTCCTGCGTTCTCTGGCGGCCATTTTGATTGGATCGTTGATATTCTTTGTTTGGGGTCTGGCGGCCGGCATCATTTACAAATTGCTGCCCGCCTACCCACTCCACCAGGCGACCGACCACAGCGTATTTTCCTGGCCGGATATCATTGTGCTGGTCTTGGGGGCCGTTCTGGCAGCTTATCTAATCATTAAAACCCCCCGGCAGCGCCCCCTGGTGGCTAGTGTTGCCCTCGCCTATGAAATTTTTCTCCCGGTTGGGATGGGTGGTTTCGGCCTCAGCAGTGGCCTTTCCGGTTTGTTCCCGGATGGCCTGCTGGTATTCGCGGTTCATCTGGTTGCCGCCATCCTGATCAGCACCGTGGTGTTGATCAGCCTGGGCTTTCGGCCTCGCAACATCCTTGGCTATCTCCTGGCGGCGGTCATTATCCTGGGCGGCGTCGTCACAGCCATGCTGTTAACCGGCGGCCTTGCCACACCCCTGCCCCCCACCCCCACGCCAACTCTGACACCCACCCAGCCCGCCCCGACCCCAACCATCGCCCCGGTTCCCCCCACCCCCA
>DAOQTN010000417.1:0-3101 GCA_035340555.1 Anaerolineaceae bacterium
CGGGTTAACGCTTCAGAACGATCGTGGGGCGCTTTGAATATGGGCATATCGGTTACCCTCGGTTTATCTGGAATTTCCCTCACAGCCACCGGTCAGGGTCCGTTCAGTACATGGCATGGGGAATGTTGTCCCTGTCAAAAACCGCCATTGCCCCAATTTGGCAAGGTTTATCGTCCATTGGCGTCTATTCAGTCTCAGCTGAAAGTTCCTGTCCCAAATGTCGGCGGCATTCCGTTATTAATGAGCTGTTGGTTGTTCCAGTTCACGGATTTCTCCGTCCTGTATGATCAGCGTCTGCCGGGTCAGGATGTTTTGGAAGATGATACCTTCCGGCCAACCTTCTGTGCAGGAAATATCAATATGACGAAAACAACCCCGATAGAACGCTCCGGGGTCATCTTCACTACGTGTTGGGTCATGAATGACTTTCCAGATGTAAAAAGTTGGTTTGACTGCCATTGCTGGCCCTATCCTGGGTGAACGGAAGCTGCTGATAGGGGCAGTATAGCATTAAATGTGCGAGGTTGTCAATAAAATTAAAGCTGTTTTTGGGTGCACGAATTACCCCGCGGTGCGCGTGAAGATATTCTGAGCTAGCAGGGTTGTAACATCAATGCCTTTAAATGCCACAAACAACCAGTTGATTGGTTATTATTCCCCAAACAGCAATCAAGTTGTATAAAAAGGATCTATCCAGCCAGGCTTAATCGCTCAAGTTTGGGAATGTAGGGCGCCCCATTGCGATCAAAGATCCGTTTCCCACGGCCTTTGCGCTGGTGGTAAACATAGGCACAATAGGCCACATCCTGCTTATCCAGTGATAGCTTATTCCCCATAGTACCGATAACAGTGATAAAACCCCGATTGACCCATCCCGACAGAGTTGTAGCTGGCATGTCGAATTCGCGCGCCGCCTCATTGACGCCAATGGGAATGTCCTGCAAATGAGAAAACTGCTGATATTCTGGCAGATCTCTTTTATCAATCGGCCTGTATGAGCGAGCTTTCTCTTCACGAATTTCGCGCTCCTTGTATTGCTGCACTTTTCGTTGTACACTTGCTTCACTGACAGCTAAATTGCCACCTGGCAAGATCGCCCCCCTGATTGTTCCAGTCCGGACCCAGGCAATTAACTGATCAACCGTGACATTTAATTGTTTTGCAGCTTCTTCAGGTAGAATGTAGCGAGGTAAAATCGGCATTTTCGACACCTCAATCCCCCAAAAAGGCGTCCCTGGGCAGACTCGAACTGCCGCTTCTGGCTCCGGAGGCCAGCGCTCTATCCGCTGAGCTACAGGGACGTGAACGGACTGATTTTACCACGACAAGCGTCACTTGGCAAATCACTTGGCCAATATCATGGTCGTCCTAAAATTCGGTGGTTATTGAAAAATCACCCGGTGTGCAATTAATCACCGGTGTCTAATCGCCGGTGCCTGATCGCCGGTGCCTGATCACCGGTGCCTGATCACCGGTGCCTGATCGCCGGTGCCTAATCACCGGTGCCGGTGGGGGCTTTGGGGTGCACAATGATGCCTTTGACCAACACTCCGGTGCCCGCGGCGTCCGGATGGGTGACCAGGGTCACCACGGCGCCTACATCCAGCAGGTTAATGCGGTGGCGTGGGTTGATCTTCACATTGGGGGTCAGCAGATAGGTTGCCGGCGTACCATCGGGCAGCTGGAGGGTGATGCTGACGCCGGGGGTGTAGGCGGTGACCAGGCCGTATACCTCGCCGGGTTCCAGGGGTTCCAGGCTGTCCGCGTCGTCCCAGGCGTTGCCGTCCTCGTTGTCGCTGTCGTCCGCATCATCATCGCCGTCAGCATCCCCGCTGCCGTCCCCGGGAATGACATTGACACTGAGCGCGGTGAGGATGCCGGCTTCATCCAGCCGGGCTTTCACCATTACCCGCATGCCGGGCAGCAAATCGGCGGCCGTTGCCGCCAAACCCAGGGTCGGGATGTGCAGCCGGGTCAGGGTGGTCAGGGCTACGGTGGCGGTGGTTCCGTCAGCCATTTGAACCGTCAGACTGGCCGCGTCCACACTCAGGATGACGCCGTGATAGACCTCTTTCTGACCCTGGTTGAGCTTGACGGCTTTTTCGGGCTTGCCCGGCTCGTCTGTTTCGCCCGACTGGGGTTTGGGGGTGGGTTTCAGCGCCGGCAGGCTGGGCCCGGGCGCGGCGAAAACCTGGGCGGTGATCAGCAGCAGGGCGGCGAAGACGCCGGCCACCAGCAGCAGGGTGGATTTTTTCATTTCAGGTACCTCCTATTCAACCGGCCGGCCGGAATTCCCGGCTGGTCGGCTGCTGTCCGTCGATTTCAGTTTGCCATACCCTCACCATACCCGGTTTGGGGGATGAAATCAATCCGGGGATCTACGTATTTTTTGGCGGGAGGCGGCCGGTTGGTGGTGGATTAACCCGGGGGGCGTTCAAACAGCCGGGCGACCTCATCCCGGTCAACCGGCGCCAGCGGCTGGAGACCGCAGGGTGTGCTGGCCCAGACCTCCGCCGGCCCGGCCTGTACCCTGCCGATGTCTGTGCAGGCAATCCCGGCCGCCTGCAGCGCCTGGCAGATGCCGGGGCTGTCGGCGGCGGGAGCCGTCAGCAGCAGGGCGCCCGATGAGATGGCCGCCAGGGGATTGATCGCCAGCGCCTGGCAGATTTTTTCCGTCAGCTCGCTGACCGGGATGGCCGCTGGCTGGATCGTCAGCGTGTGTCCGCTGGCGGCGGCCAGTTCCAGCAAGGCGGTGACCAGCCCGCCCTCGGTGGGATCGTGCATGGCCGTCACCCGGCCGGCCTGGCGGGCAATTTGGGCATCCTGCCAGACGCTGATGCCGGGCTCATACAAATAATTTTGGGCTTGCTGGATCTCTGCGGCTGTGAGCGCGCCCTGCAATCGGCTGCCCAGCTCCCGGGCCAGAATGGCGGTGGCCTCGATTCCGGCGCTTTTGGTCAGCAGCACCCGGTCGCCGGGTTGGGCGCCCTGGGGGGTGATCAGCTGATCGGGCGGGACTTCCCCGACCAGGGTGACGATCAGCAGGGGCCGGTCCAGCCCGGCAGTGATCTCCGTGTGTCCCCCCAGCACCGTGATCTGGT
>DAOQTN010000418.1:0-3094 GCA_035340555.1 Anaerolineaceae bacterium
CTCTGATGCAGGGGATCATCAATCTCTTCCTGAATCCGTAAAGCCCTTTCGTAAATTTGAATGGCTTGGTCATAAGCTCTCCGGCTGCGGTAAGCAATCCCCAGATTGACTAAAACCAGACTTTCTTGGTGTCGGTCGCCCATTTCGTGGGCAGCATTCAGCGCTTCCAGATAACAACCGAGCGCCTCATCAGATCCCCGATTGATCCGGTTCAGCAGAATCCCCAGGGAATTCAAAACGGCGCATTCCCCACGCCGAAAACCAATCTGCCGGCAGATCTCAAGCGATTGTTCAAAATATGACCTGGCTTCAGCGTAAATATCTTGATCATAGGCCAGGTTTCCCAGCATTCTCAACACATCGGATCTTGTCTCTGCCTGCTCCACTGTACTCGCCAGTTCCAGCGCGCGCAGCAGCAGCGCATGCGCTTCTGGACGCTGATTCAATCGCCACAGGGCCTGTGCCTGCAGCATCAATGCCGTTGCCAGGTGTCGGCTGTCTTTGCTCTTTTCAGCTAATGCGGTGGCCTTTCTGGCAGCTTCCAGGCCAATGGCATAATTGCCGGTTACCAGGTGCAGGTTTGCGCGCCGGATGGCAATCTCAGCCTGCTGGCTGGCGTCAAAGTGGTCATTCAGGGCATCAAGCGCATCCAGTTCCTGTGCCTGGGCCGCCCGCTCACCCAAAAGATCATTCAGATTTTCACGAGCCAACCGCAATTGATACTGGGCCGCGTAATCATCTTCAGCCGTCAGGTGAATGGCCCGGCTAAAATACTGCACCCCTTCATTGTTGGCATAACTCTGAATTGCCCGCTCCCCCGCCTTCCTCAGGTAAACAACAGCCTCATCGTATCGCTCGGCTTTTTCCAGATGGTCGGCAATCAATCCACTGAATTCTCCCGCACGCTCGCCCTCATGGGCAATCAACCAGCGGGCAATCTGAGCGTGATATTGGCGCCGCAGGCTCTTGAGAACGCTGTCATAAGTAACGCCGTACAAAATATGATGCCTGAAAACGTATTCCGTTGAATCAGCAAAAGCCGAAACCTCTGATGGCTCAATCAGCTCACGTTGATTGAGTTCAGCTAATGTCTCATCCAGTTCAGCAAATGCATCCGGGTTCAAAGTCTGCACAGCCTGATTCCAGAAGGTTTGCCCAACCACAGCAGAGCACTGCAGCGTATCCCGTTCCAGCTCTGTCAGGCTGTCCAAACGGGCCTGTAGAATCCCCGCCAAGGTCGAAGGGATTTGTTCAACCTGCAATCGTTCGCTCACAACGCGCCACTGCTCACCAGTCTGAATAATCACCCCGTTTTCAACCAGCATCTTGACCAGTTCTTCAATATAGTAGGGGTTCCCCTCCGCGTTTTGGATAATCATATCCCTCAAGTTCTCCGGGATATTCTCAAGCTTTTGTAAGATATGCTCAAGCAATTTCTGGCTGGCTTCAAAGGCCAGCGGCTGCAGCTTAATCTGCGTATGGCCTTTTCCGCTTCCCCAGCCTGGGCGGCGTTCAAACAGAGTGGGACGAGCCATGCAGACAAACAGAATCCGCAAATGGTTCAACGCCCTGAAAATGTGGATGAGATGGTCGAGCGAACTTTCGTCGGCCCAGTGCAAATCGTCAAGGAAAATAATCACCGGTTCTTGTTCAGCCATCGCACGGAAGAATGCAATCAGGTAAACCAGCGCCCGGTCGTGTAATTGTTTGGCGTCTTTGATCGCCCCAACCAAATGCGCGCTGGAGTTGAAATTAAAACCCAGCAATTGGCCGATAAAATGTGCCTGCATCACCTGTAGGGGTTTATCTTGCTCGGGCAGGCGATATGGGGTTGCAATACCCTGTTCAAATTTTTGCCATACTTCTTCCCGCGTGTCACTGTCTTGAATCTGAAAAGCATTGGAAAACAGGTCTCGCAGCAGGGCATACGGCTGATTTACCATATCCTGACCGGCTCGCCCTCGCAGAATCCGATATCTTCGCCCGGACTGTTCCACACACTTTTCAAACTCATACTGCAGTCTGGATTTACCGATTCCGGCTTCGCCGGTGATGGTAAGCATACAGCAGGACTGATTTTGAACGCAATGCTCCAGCACATTCACCATCTCGTTGAGTTCAGCATCGCGCCCCACCAGCGGCGTTGATATGCCCATCACCCCGCGGGTTCGCATGGCGTAAGCCCGGGGTTTGGGGCGAAGCACCCGGAATATCCGGACAGGTTCACTCTTCCCCTTGGCTTTCAAGGGCTCCAGAACTTCCAGATCAAACAATCCCTGAATATGCAGCGCTGTGGCTGCCGAAACCACCACACCGCCCAGCGGCGCCTGGTGCTGCATCCGGCTGGCAGTATTCACCGTATCCCCAATGGCAGAATATTCGCCAGTGGTGCCGGTTTGACCCCACAGCACCGGTCCCGTATGTACTGCTACTCGGATTGCCAGTTCTTGAGCTTCTCCCCTGAAGCGAGCATCTAAAAACCCCTCCCCGCGAGTTATCTTAGCCAGTTCTATTTGAACAGCCAGCGCCGCTCGAACAGAACGTTCCGGATCATCTTCTCGGACAGCCTCGGTTCCCCACAGCGCCATCACAGCGTCGCCGATATGTTTATCGATCCGGCCACCGTGATCAATGATCACCTGGTCAATGCGTTCCCACAAACGGTTCATCAAGTCGCTGACATCTTCCGGGTCCATGCGCTCAGACATGGCCGTAAAACCCGAAACATCTGCAAATAACACACTCGCGATCTTTCGCTTGCGCCGTTCTGGCTGAATCTCTGCCTGCAGCAGGCTGATTTTCTCCCGCAGGGCGCTCACTGCAGCCTTGACCACATCATCCCCCAAAATGGCCCGTTGAATTTCTAATCCAGCAATGGCTTTTTCCAGCTTCTCAACTTCGTCCATAGGGATCTTGTTTTCTCCAGCAGGGGTGTGGCATCGAACGCAAATGAATTCAGCGAGACAATTATAATGCGATTACAGACCGCCGCAGGATCACCCTCATTTCCTTGTGTTTTTATCATGAAGGATTCATCCGGCTTTCGGTATCCCAAAAACAAAATCTGTGCCATAATAATATCATCTGATGATAT
>DAOQTN010000419.1:0-3087 GCA_035340555.1 Anaerolineaceae bacterium
TGACGAGGTTCACACAATTGGTTTGCCCATTCCGGGTGAGGCCGGTTCAACCGGTTGCGGATATCAGGAATTCAAATTCACCGGGCTGTCTTGGGACCGGGACAAGATCGTTTTGGGGCGGATTGATGAGGTCATGCCGCATCCCAACGCGGATCGACTGGTGCTGTGCCGCTTGCAGGATGGACTGCAGGAACACGTTGTGCTGACCGGGGCCCCAAACCTGCTGCCGTATCGGGGACAGGGGCCCCTGCCCAAGCCCTTGCTGGTGGCCTATGCCCGGGAAGGAGCCCGCATCTACGATGGGCATCAGGAAGGCTATGTCCTGACCACCCTCAAGCGTGCCAAGATTCGCGGGGTGGAGTCTTACTCCATGGTTTGCTCTGAAAAAGAACTGGGCATTTCGGATGAGCATGAAGGCATCATGCTCATCAATACGGATGCGCCTGCCGGCACACCGCTGGTGGACCTGTTGGGGGATGCCGTATTTGAGATCTCGATTCTGCCCAACATGATCCGGAATGCCTGCATGCTGGGGGTGGCCCGGGAACTCTCGGCGGCACTGGGAAAACCGCTCCATAAACCCCATCGTGTGGTCGCCTCTGACGGCCCCACCATCGCGGGGCAGGTTGCCATCCAAATTACGGATTCGACCCTGAACCCCAGATTCACCCTGGGCCTGATCCGGGGTGCCGCCGCCCAATCCAGCCCGGATTGGGTGCAGCGCCGGCTGCGTCTGGCGGGTATGCGCCCGATCAACGCCATCGTTGATGCGACCAATTACGTCATGCTGGAGGTTGGCCAGCCGCTGCATGCCTTCGATTATGATACCCTGGTGCAGCGGGCCAACGGCCAAGCGCCCACAATCATCACCCGGGCGGCTCAACCTGGTGAAGGTCTGACCACACTGGACGGTGTTGAACGCGTCCTGGAACCTTACACCATCCTGGTTACCGACACGGCCGGCCCGCTCTCCCTGGCAGGTGTAATGGGCGGTTTGGAGAGTGAAGTCACACCGCAGACGCGCAACGTCCTGCTGGAAGGCGCCAATTGGAACCTGGTCAACGTGCGCCGCACCGTCAGCGGCCAGCGCCTGAATTCAGAGGCGGCTTACCGTTTTGCCCGGGGTATTCACCCTGCTCTGGCCGCACCGGCAGTGGAGTACTGTTTGGACCTCATGGCTCAATGGTGTGGGGGGCAGATTGCCCGCGGCCTGGTGGATGTTTATCCCAATCCCCTGCCGGATCCGGTGGTGGCATTGACTGTTGCCGATCTGCAGCGGGTTCTTGGCATTGAACTATCGCTCCAGACCATGGCGGATCTGCTGACCCCGCTTGAATTTGTCTGCTCGATTGAAGGCGACGTGCTGAAGGTGAAAACCCCGGCTCACCGCCTGGACATTGGCACCGGGTTGGTCGGCAAGGCGGATGTAATCGAAGAAATAGCCCGCATGCATGGCTACGACAAGATTCCATCCCGCCGGCTGGCCGACAGCCTTCCGGTCCAACGCGGCAACCCGACGCTGGAACGGGAAGAAGCGCTGCGGGATTTGCTGGCCGGGCTGGGGCTGCAGGAGGTCGTCACCTACCGCCTGACATCCCCCGAGCGGGAGGCCCGTCTCCTGAGCGAAACCGGCCCCTACGTCGGAATACAAAACCCGATTGCGCCGGATCGTTGTGTGATGCGCCGCAGCCTGCTGGCCTCTGTGCTGGAGGTGCTGGAGCGCAATGCCCGGCTGCGGGAGCGCCTGGCCTTCTTCGAAATTGGTCCGGTGTTCCATCCTGTGGCAGACCAGCAGCTGCCCGCAGAACCCCCGCGGCTGGCCCTGGTGTTGGCGGGGCGGCGGGAACTGGCCACCTGGGACCAGCCCCATGCCGAGATGATGGACTTCTTTGACCTCAAGGGCCTGGTTGAACAGATGCTGGAAGGACTGCATCTGGAAGGTGCCGCTTTCGAACCGGTTGCGGATGATCCCCGTTTCCATCCCGGAAAATGCGCGGCGCTGATCATCAATGCCGTGCCGCTGGGCATCCTGGGTGAACTGCACCCGGCCCTGCAGCAAAAATATGACCTGGCCAACTTGCCGGTCCTGGCCGCGGATCTGGATGCCGGGGCCCTGCTGGAGTTGGTGAAAACCTGCCGTGACACCCGGCCGGTGCCGGCCTTCCCGCCTGTCTTGGAGGATCTGGCTGTGGTCGTTGCTGAAGATCTGCCGGCCGAGCGCGTGGCGGAGGTGATCCGTCAGGCGGGCGGCAAGCTTGTCACCGCCGTGCGTCTGTTTGACATCTTTCGCGGTGAACAGCTTGGTGAGGGCAAGAAGAGCCTGGCTTACAGCGTTACCTATCAATCCTACGACTCCACGCTGACCGATGCCCAGACCCAGCCTGTGCGGGCCCGGATCATCCGCCGGCTCGAGCAGGAATTGGGCGCGAAGCTGCGGAGCTGAGATGACCAACCCGGTGCTCTGGCTCGACTGGGTGCAGCGACTGCAGACCATTGCCCAAGCGGGGTTGACCTATTCAACCAACGCCTTTGATCTTGAGCGCTATGAGGATCTCCGCCAGATCGCGGCGGAGATCCTGGCGGCGCAAACTGACCACGATTTGCCCCACATCGCAGATCTGCTTGCCGGTGAAAAGGGCTATGCCACGCCCAAGCTGGATGTGCGCGGCGCGGTTTTCCAGGACGATAAAATCCTGCTGGTGAAGGAGCGTTCTGACGGTGGCTGGACCCTGCCCGGCGGCTGGATTGATATCGGCGAACCCCCCAGCCAGGCCGTTGAACGGGAAGTTTGGGAGGAGTCGGGCTACGAGGTTCGGGCCACAAAACTACTGGCGGTGTTTGATCGCAACCGCCATGGACACCCCACCCACCTGTTTCATATCTACAAGCTGTTCATTGCTTGTGATCTGCTGGGCGGCGAACCGGTCAAGAGTATTGAAACCGACGGGGCCGATTTTTTCACCCTGGAGGCCCTGCCGCCGCTTTCGGTGGCTCGTACCACCGCTGAAGAACTGGCCGTCATGTTCCGACATTATCATAACCCCACCCTGCCCACTGATTTTGATTGAGCCCCTCCCCGCTGTTGGG
>DAOQTN010000420.1:0-3074 GCA_035340555.1 Anaerolineaceae bacterium
CAGACGGGAACAGCGCCGACACATCGGCAGACACCGCCACCCGGACGGTATCATTGGCCGCATCCATCGCCAACCCGGAAATGGCGGCCTGGATCCCCTGCCTGGGGGCCGTAATCCATTCCTAACTCGCTTGCTGCTTGCGGGTCGAAGCCGGTATCACAAAGTCACGGAAACGGTACGAGGCTCCTCGGTGGCTCAGTCCTAATGACAAAACCTATCTAATCCTATCCCAACTGCCGCGCCATTGTCAATCCATCTGGGAATGCATGTGGCACGGTAGATGGCACGATATATGGCTCAGCAGTTGGGATTGCATTTGGGATTGGTCTGACAAATCCCACCGTCGAGTCTACAATCAATCCATCCCAAATTCAGGGTGGTTTTGAGAAGAAAAATCAAGCCGGTCTGTGCTTTAAGCCCGCTGGTTTTTCTGATCTTCCTGGATGCCGGCACAGCAGTGCATTTGCCATGCTTTCACACTGCCACCACTGACCATTCCTGCCACCGCGGCCACCACTGACCATTCCTGCCACCACTGCCACCACTGACCATCCCTGCTCCCCATCTCTGAGGGCGGGTTATCGGTTTCGCCTTACGGATGCCATGGAATCAGCAGGGGGGCGGTCGGTTTTCATAATCCCCGTCCAATGCTGTTGTATAATCAACTTACCGCCAAATTCGGGTTTTCGGGGCGATTGTCCATATCTGGTGCTGTTGCAAACCCTGCTGGAACATCCTCCCCGCCAGTTGGAAGACTGGCCAAAAGCAACTCGCTCCTGCCGTCAAATCTGGAGCGCAGAGCCTTTGACCCGCAAAAAACAAGTCCCCACCTGTCCAATTGAATGGTCTCATAGCCGAAGGAGGATGTCATGAATACCCCACACAACTGGCTAAACCGGATGGTTGCCTTCAGTCTTATTCTGTGCACTTTGGTTTTCTTGCCCCCATCCGTTCAGGCCCAGGCCACCGACCGGACGGCTGCCGATCTCACGGTGGGCAGCGGCTGTACCTATCCCACCCTTGCCGCTGCCATCACTGCTGCTGGAAACGGCGACCGAATCCTTATTGAAGGCGGCGTGACCTTTGCCGAAAATATCATCATTGACTCCAAAAACCTGACCCTCGAAGGGGGCTACAGCGGCTGTGCCAGCGGCTTGACCGATTTAACCACGCTGGATGGCGGTGCGCTGGATCATACGGTGACCCTATCTGGAACCTCGGTGGTGACACTGAAGAAGCTGAACATCACCAATGGGAATGCCGGGAATGGTGGCGGGGTCTATGTGATTAACACCAGTTCGGTTACGCTGGATAAAACGGATGTGTACAATAATACCGCTGCAAACGGTGGCGGCATGTATGTGGCTGCCCCTGCTTCAGTGATCCTGACCAATGATTCGGATATCCACCACAACACCGCCACCACCATCGGAGGTGGGGTGCGCCTGTGGGGAACGCTGACTGGCAATGATTGGAACTCCTCGATTACCGACAATTCCGCCCCGGATGGCGGCGGTGTATCCGTCCCCGGTGGAGAATTGCAGTTGAATGGCTCCCATATCTTGCGTAATACCGCGACCGATGTGGATGGCCGGGGAGGTGGTATTTTTGCGTCCTCATCGGCCACGGTGGTTATTGATGCGTCATCCAACGTGGCGGCCAATGATGCATATCAAGGTGCCGGCATCTATGCCGATAGTTCCGAGATCACCTTGTACACCTCGGTCATTCACAGCAATGAGGCCACTGGCCACGGTGGCGGGCTTTACCTGAGCAATAACAGCGTCCTTTCTACCAGCAACATGTCCCTGGGCTTTGCAGCCCAGGATGCCAATGAGGCAGTCAATGGTGGCGGGATCTACTCGGAAAACAGCACCATCACCCTCACCAATGGCAAAGTGGTCAACAATGTTTCTACAGGATTGGGGGGTGGTCTGTACGTTACTGCTACGATGCTGACCATTAACGGTACGGCTTTCTCCGATAATATCGCCCTGGCAGGCGGGGGCGCCATTTACCAATTGGGTGGCAGTTCGCTGCATCTGGAAAACGGCACTTTTTATAATAATGTGGCCGACAGCAATGGCAACCTGGATGGCTATGGGGGCGCCATCTATTCATATAACAGTACCCTGGAGGTATCGGCGACTTACCTGCATCACAACACCGCGGCCCGGGGTGGGGCCATTTACCAGGACGGCGCCAGCGCCACGGGTACCATTAATAACTGTTTGATCTATGCCAATATGGTCACGCAGCAGGGCGGTGGCGTCTATAAGCAGAACGGCGCCATGGTCCTTTTCCATAACACCATCACCGAAAATCTGGGCGGCGCCGGGTTCAGCGGGCTTGCCGATGAGGCACATAATAACATTCTGTGGGACAATGACGGCGGCGGCTTTACAACCCCGCCGACCAACCACTCCTGCAATATTGACGCCTCGGAGTTTGGTGGCATCAATCTCGACCCCAAATTTGTCTCGCCAGGAGCTGGCGCCGATTACCACTTGCGGGCCTCCAGCCCGGCGGTGGATGCCTGCGGCGGCGTTTTGTATACGGACATTGAAGGCACGATCCGCCCGCTGGGCGCCGGGTACGATATGGGCGCATATGAATACCGGCCGATTGTATTCATCCCCGTCATTCTGCGCTAGATCAATTGCCGCCCGGGCTCAGGGCAACCCTGTAACATCACCAGGCCGTATCCCCAACAGTCCCCAAGTTGGTAAGGGATGGGCCAAACGGTCCCGGCGGCGATCCTCAGCCGGATTGCCGCCGTCGTAGGTACTGGTTTAACCCCAAAAACGGCCAAAACAGGAACGATCACCCCAGGAAGTGCGGCTGCAGTGATACAATAACGCTTTGCTGTATCCTGGACCAATTCACAGACAGTAATCACCTTGACCGTGCTGACCCCGATTCCCGTTGAACAGCTGATTGCCCGTCCGGTAGCCCTGTGGGCACCGAACTGGCTGTTGCTCACCAGTGGCGATTTTGCTGCCGGGCATTACAACACCATGACGGTTGCCTGGGGCACCCTGGGCATGATGTGGAACATGCCCGTCGCCCAGGTG
>DAOQTN010000421.1:0-3071 GCA_035340555.1 Anaerolineaceae bacterium
CGTTGGAGCGCTCCCTGGGGGTCCCGGTTGTCCCCCTGACCGCCTCAAAGGCTCTGGGGGTGCGGGAACTGCTCGCGGTTGTCGACCAGGTGCTGGAGCGGGACGCGCCCCAGGACGTGCACCCACCGGCGGTGCGGGCCGATCACCAGGAGATCCTGGACCGGCTCGGCACCCTGCTGGCCGGTCACATCCCGGCCCCCTATCCCCCCGGTTGGATCGCGCTGAAACTGCTGGAAGGGGATGTTGACGTCATGGCAATGATGAAAGCGGAGCTCCCGGCCGGGGTTTGGGCGGATGTCTACGCGGTGTTACGCGCCCATGACGATGCCTTCCTGGCGGTGGTTTCGGGGCGCTATGAATGGATCGGGCATCTGATCCGCTCTGCGGTGACCCACCCCAAGGTCGGACAGGTGGGCATCACCGAACGGTTGGACCGCTGGGCGGCCCATCCGGTGTGGGGTCTGTTCATCCTGGCCGGCATTTTGGGATTGGTGTTCTGGCTGACCTTCAGCATCGGCAGCCCGCTGCAGGAATGGCTCGAGTCCCGGCTCATCGTCCCGCTGGCGGGACTGGCGGCCGGGGCGCTGACCGGGGCTCCGTTCTGGCTTCAGGGTATGATTGTTGACGGCCTGATCGGCGGGGTGGGGTCGGTGTTGACCTTCCTGCCCATCCTGGTGATCTTTTTTGCCGCATTTGCCCTGATTGAGGATGTCGGTTATATGGCCCGGGCCGCGTATGTCATGGACAATCTGATGCATTTGATGGGCCTGCACGGCAAATCCTTCCTGCCGCTTTTCCTGGGCTTCGGCTGCAATGTGCCCGCCATCATGGGCACGCGGGTGATTGAGGCCTGGCCGGCCCGGCTGCTGACCATCCTGATTGCGCCGCTGGTGCCTTGCACGGCGCGCATGGCGGTGGTGACCTTTATTGCCCCGGTCTTTTTTGGCGCCAATGCCGTCTGGGTCTCGTGGGGGCTGATCCTGCTGTCCCTGCTGGCGCTGGTCGGCAGTGGGGTGCTGCTCAACCGGGCCATCTTCAAAGGACAGCGCTCGGCATTTGTGATGGAAATGCCCCTTTACCACATTCCCAATGCCCGCACCATCGGACTGCTGGTCTGGCAGCGTTCAATCGCCTTTGTGAAAAAGGCCGGTACGGCCATTCTGGGCATGTCGCTGCTGGTTTGGGTCCTGTCCTACCTGCCCAACGGCGAACTGAACACCAGTTTCCTGGCCCGGTTTGGGCAGTTCCTTGAGCCGGTGGGGCGGTGGATGGGCTTTGACTGGCGGCTGACGGTGGCGCTGATCACCAGCTTCCCGGCCAAGGAAAATGCGATTGCCACTCTGGGGGTGCTGTTTGGCAATTCCCCGGAGGCGGGCCTGGCCGCTGCCCTGGCGGCATCCTTTTCAACCGCCACCGCGCTCTCATTTCTGGTGGTCACCATGCTCTTCATTCCCTGCATGGCCACCGTGGCCGTGATCAAACAGGAGACCAACTCCTGGCGCTGGGCGCTTTTGAGCGTTCTGCTGCTGTTGGTGCTTTCCATTTTGGCCGGGATGGGTGTCTACCACCTGGCCGGCTGGCTGGGGCTGTGACCATGCTTGAAAAACTGCTTGCCGGGATCCGCGCCGGTGGAACCCTTGAAATCCGGGCCCTGGCCCGCCAGCTTGAAACCACCCCGGAAATTGTGGCGGCCATGCTCGACCATCTGCAGCGGGCCGGCTATCTCCAGCCCTATCAGACCTGCGATCAGGCTTGTGCCGGGTGCGGTCTGAAAAGCGCCTGCCGGACCGGTGCCCCGGCAGGGGGGACCCGCTTGTGGCAGGGCTGACGACCTGGACGGCAGCCCGAACGGCAGCCCGAACGGCAGCAGCACCTCGGCTGGAAGTTGGGTTTTTCCAATCGGACAATTCGGAAACTCGGCGCGGCCCTGGACAATCTGAAGCCGCGGTCGGGTTGGTAAAGCGGTATACTTCAGTAAGCCGCCCCTGCTTTTGGGGCGGAAAGCCTGACGAAAAAATTTTGAGCGCAGAATGTTTGGAGGGCAAAATGACTGACCAAAAATCCCCAAAGGTCATCCGCATGGTGATCATGCTGCTGCTGGTCCTGGTGGTCATCCCACTGCTTCCGATCCTGATTTCCGGACGGTGGAATTGGTGGCAGGCCTGGGTGATGGCGGCTGTATTTATCCTCACCTTCCTGATCAGCCGCGTCCTGGCGGCGCGCCGAAATCCGGGCATCCTCACCGAGCGGGCAAATTATAACCAACACCATGACACCCAGTCCTGGGACAAGTGGCTTTCCCCGGTGGTGGCTTTCGGCAGCGTTTTTGTCCTGCTGGTGGTGGGGCTGGATGCGGTCTATCACTGGTCGGCCGGCTTTTCGCTGCCAGCGGAACTGATTGGGCTGGGGCTGATCGTGGGCGGGTATCTGCTGTCGTCTGCGGCTTTTATTGAGAATGCTTATTTCTCAGGCACCGTGCGCATCCAGGCTGAGCGGGGGCACACGGTTGTCTCGAGCGGCCCCTACGGCTGGGTGCGGCATCCCGGATATTTGGGCACCCTGATTGCCAGCCTGGGCATGCCGCTGCTGCTGGACTCGAGCTGGGCCTTTATTCCCGTCCTGGTTTTTGGTGTGTTTTTGGTGATCCGCACCAGGCTGGAGGACCGGTTTCTGCAGGCCAATCTACCGGGCTACCGCCAATATGCCCAAAGAGTGCGTTATCGCCTTTTCCCGGGGCTCTGGTAGTTGCCAGCTTTGCTGGTGATGGGCTCCGTCCCATCCCTGACGGGTGACCCATCCGGCATGTCTGTCTGTCGTTCGACCGCTGTTTTGCGTATAGCCGATTTCGGGATTGGCTTTGGTGGCCGTTGTCCCTGTCGCCGCGTTGGAAAAATTTGCGGTTGCCAACGGCATCATCATGGCATATTCTTCATAAATTATGACGGACATCATCAGGGCTGATCTAAGAAGACCTAAAAATCCTTCTGCCGGCCAGGATACACGTCCCCCTCACGGTGGCGGTGGGGACCGGCGCAGCACGCCGGATGAACCGCCGGGTGCTCCTCGGGCAG
>DAOQTN010000422.1:0-3061 GCA_035340555.1 Anaerolineaceae bacterium
CCGGCACCCCGTATTACCTCTCGCCGGAGCAGGCCCGGGGGGAACGCCCGCTCCCGGCCAGCGACCTGTATGGGCTGGGGGTGGTGGCCTATGAGCTTTTCACCGGCCGGGTGCCCTTCAAGGACGGCACCCCGGTGTCCATTTACCGGCAGCACCTGATGGATGCCCCGCCGGATCCGCAGAGTCTCAACCCCCACCTGAGTGCGGAGTTCGCCGCCATCTTGCAGCGGGCCCTGGCCAAAGCTCCGGAGGAACGCCACCCCAGCTGCGGCGAACTGGTGCGGGCCCTGTCCCAGGCCGCCGCCGCCATGCAGAAGGATCAATTTACCGCCCTGGTCCAGGCCGCCCGGCAGGCACTGGCAGAAAACGACCTGCCCGCCGCCCGCGCCCGGCTCAATGACGCCCTGCTGCTGGCCCCCGCCGACCCGGCCACCCAGGAAATGCTGCAGGACCTGGAGACCCAGGAGAGCGCCGCCGACCGCTACGAGCGCAGCGCCGCCGCGCTTGGCCTTGCCCGGCAGCAGGCCGGCGAACTGCAAAGCGCCACTCCAGTCCCCCTCGACCCGCGCGGGGTCTTGAAGCTGCTGGCCCCGCCGCCCCCGCCCCCCCTGCAGCGGCTCTGGCAGCGCCACGCGGTCTCGCTGCTGGCCGCCCTCGCGCTGCTGGCCCTGGCCCTGCTGGCGGGCATGGGCACCCGCCTGGCCGCCTGGAGCAGTGAAGGCAGCCGGGCAACCGTCATCGCCCTCGTTCACACCTACACGCATACTCCGACCCTCACCCCGACCAATACACCCACGCCCACCCATACTCCGACCCGAACCAATACACCGACCCCCACCTCAACCCTGGTGCCCCCGCCCTGCACGGAAGTCGGCCAGAGGTGGACCTCCCCCCTGGACGGCATGACCCTGGTCTGTGTGCCGGCGGGTGATTTCCTGATGGGCTCGAACGATGCAGATGGCAATGCTTATGGCGATGAAATGCCGCAGCATACGGTGTATCTGGATGCCTACTGGGTCGATCAGACCGAGGTGACCAACGCCCAGTACACCCGCTGCGTCGCGGCTGGTGTCTGCCGGAGACCGGAGAGTGACAGGTCCTACTCGCGCAGCAGCTACTACGGCTCCAGTCAGTATGCGGATTTTCCAGTCATCGAAGTCTCCTGGGATGACGCGGTGGATTACTGCACCTGGGCCGGTCGGCAGCTGCCGAGTGAAGCCCAGTGGGAAAAGGCCGCCCGGGGAACGGATGGGAGGATTTATCCTTGGGGGAATCAAGCCCCCAATACCAATCTATTGAACTACTTTAATAATCTTGGTGACACCACTGCCGCAGGCCGTTACCCGGATGGGGCCAGCCCCTACGGGGCGCTGGATATGGCCGGCAATGTTTGGGAGTGGACTGCGGACTGGTATGACGGTGACTACTATTCCAGCCGGACCACCTGGCGCAATCCAGCTGGACCCTCCAGCGGGCAGTATCGCGTAGTGCGCGGTGGTTCCTGGAACGATAATTCGAGGGGCGTGCGCGCCGCCGGCCGCGGCTGGAACTCCCCTGTCAGCCGTTTCAATAGTCTGGGCTTCCGCTGCCGCCTCTCGCCTTAATTTCTGGGCTTCTGGTTTCTGAATTTCTGGGCGTCACAGGCATGGCTGCCTGACTTAATGACCGGTCCTGTCCTTGGGGGGTCCGGGGGGCAAGCCCCCCGGACTTAAAAAATTTTAAAAAGCCACCGAGGGGGGTAAAAAGTGCCCGGCTCCAGGGAGGCGACCTCCGGGAAGCCGGGCTTTTTGATATTTGCCTGGGCCAGCCAGGCGGGGACCACCGGCGCTCGCTAACCAGGGCACGCCCGGCTGATCGGCTGCCGGAGCAGCGACCAACCGGATTCAGGCCCGGGGTTATTCAGAGGGCAGCGGTAGGCGGCAGCGGAAGCCCTGATTATTGTTACGGTTGTCAGGGGTGTTCCTGTTGCGGTTGGCGGCGCGCACGTTCCTCGTATTATTGTTCCAGGAACCACCGCGCATGCCCCGGGGCCCCCAACTTCAAGCGCCTTCGTCCGGCGCGGAAGTCCGGGTGAGGATGCTTTTCTGCCAGCCGCCCAAAAGCCTGCCAACCTCCACCAGATTCGCGGCGGCATACTGGTATTGATCATGGGTGATCAATTGGCGGTCGTGGCAGAGGCGGATGTAGAAGCGCAGCATGCCCAGCATCTGGTCCGCCTGTTCAAGCAGTTCGGCAGGCTGTTTGCTGCGGGCAGAACGGGCAAGCTGTTCATACAGCGCAAAGGCTTGATTTTCAAGCCGGGCGGCCAGGCGAAAACGCTCGTTCTTGGGGAACCCATCCGTGTGCTGCAGCAGCCAGAGGATGAAATCATAGAGCTTGGAAAATATTGGAGACTGCTTCTCCATGGTCGGTTGATTCCTTTCATTACTATAGGACCAGGTCCCTTAAAATGGCCCGGCGCAGTCCCCAGGTATCGCCATGACTGGCATGATTGATCCAACCCTGGATGCTGGCCTGCAGCTTCGCCCGGGACAGGTGACCGCCCCGGTATTGTGCCCGGCGATCATGGAGCCGGCGCCAGGCGTGGACAACCTTGGCGCGCTTCAACCGGCGGTGATCTTGAAACAACTGAAATCCCAAAAAAGGGAGCCCGATCCGGCAGGGCCGGACCTGGGCGCTGGATTCGTGCACGGTCAGCCGCAAGGCGGCCAGATATTCGCTGACCTTGCCGCCCCAGGCGGCCAGCTGGCGTTTATCGTCGCCAAAAAGCAGCATGTCATCGACGTAGCGCAGATAGGCCGGAACCCGCAGTGTGCGCTTGATGAAGTGATCCAGCGGATTCAGGTAGACATTCGCCCAGAACTGGCTGGTGAGATTGCCGATGGGCAGGCCGCGAGGCCGCAGGAGCGCCAGCAGGTCATCACCCGGAAAGCAGACCGGGGTGTACTCGTCAGACAATATCCCCTGCCCCCCCTGGATGATGCAGCGGCACAGTTCCAGGACCGGCTCATCCCAAATCACCCGGGCGATGTTCGCCAGCAAAATTTGATGATCAATGGAT
>DAOQTN010000423.1:0-3054 GCA_035340555.1 Anaerolineaceae bacterium
TCACTGTACTGCTTTTTAAGTTCCGCCAGTTTGGCCACGGAGACCTGATCGACAAAATCGACCACGGTGATTTGCTCGATCTGACCTTTGACAAAGGTTGTTCGAGCGATTTCAAGCACCCCGGCATAGTCTGTTCCCAGCACGGCAGCCAGATCTCGGGCAATTGTTTCGGGACTTTCCACCTCATTAAGCGCAATCCCGATTTCATAAACCTCCCGGTTACCGGCCAGCAGATTTCCCCAGCGGTCATAGATATTGCCGCGCTCCGGCATCAAGACACGCTCTTCATAACTGTAGGTGTCCTCATATTCCTGGGTATTTTTACGGGCATCGATGTTGGTCTGAATCCGGACCATCTGGACCGGAATCAGTGCCCCCATCAGTGTCAAGGCGACACTGACAATTGTCAGACGGGAGATCGTGGGCAGTTTCATCTTGGCCTTTGTTTATGGAAGAACAATTCCCTGTCGGAACTGGGTCCGGAAGAGGATATCCCAAAGCGATTGGGTATAGACGGGCTTGATGATGTCAACTTTATCGGCTTCGAAGGTGATCGGCAGCGCCAGAATTTCGGGCTGGCGGCCGGTGTAGCCGGGAACAATCACGTAAACCGCCTGTTTCATATCGGCTCTGATGTAGCCCAAGGCGGCAGCGCGTTCCTCCATGACTGCCGCCGAGGTGAGGTAGGCGTACTGGGTTTTCAAATCGGCAATTTTGCGTTGAATATCTTCGCGCTCGTATTCCAGATTTTGGATTTCAACCCCGGCCGCAGTGGCCTGGGCGGTGATGCTCAACCAGAGCCCGGTCATTAATACAATCCCCACCAGTCCAAGCAAAAACAGCCCAATCCACTGGATCTGGGTTCGCCAGGGGGCCTGCCGGTATGCCTGAATGAGATTCTTTGCCATGGGGTTTTTCATCATTAAAACCTGAATTTGGATACAAACTGGAAATTGCAAGTCTTATGCCAGCGGCAGCTTTTCAGCAACCCGCAGGTGGGCGCTGCGTGCCCGGGCATTGACGGTTACCTCGCTATTGGCGGCAGTGATGGCATGACGGGTGAGCAACCGCAGGGTGGCCCGGTGATGACAAGTGCAGACTGGTTGGGCGGGTGGGCAAAGACAATCTGTGCTTTCCGTGCGCATAAACTGTTTGACCAACCGGTCTTCCAGTGAGTGGAAGGAGATCACCGCCAGACGTCCACCAGGAGCCAGGGCCGCAACAGCTTGTGGCAGGGTTCTTTCCAAGGCGCCCAACTCATCATTGACGGCGATCCGTAGCGCCTGGAAGGTGAGCGTGGCCGGGTGAATACGCTGACGCGGATTCTTTTGAACCTGGGCGATGACCTGGGCCAGCTGCCGGGTTGTTCCCAGCGGCCGGGCCAGCACGATGGCTCGGGCAATTCGCCGTGAATGCGGCTCCTCACCGTATCGCCAGATCAGGTTCGCCAGTTCCGCCTCAGACAGGTGATTCACCAGGTCGGCGGCGGTGAGGGGGGCGGTGGGGTCAAAACGCATGTCCAGGGGACCATCCGCTTGAAACGAAAATCCGCGTTCGGCGGTATCCAGTTCCATTGAGGATACCCCCAGGTCCATGACCACACCCTGGACACCATCCCAGCCCAACCGGGCCAACTCCTCGCCCAGGCAGACATATGAAGCCTGCCTCAGGTGGACACGTTCTCCAAATACAGCAAGGCGCTGGTTCGCAATCTCCAGCGCCTGAGGATCCAACTCAAAACCCAGTAATTCGCCATCCGGCGAGCTGGCTTTCAGGATCCCCCAGGCGTGCCCGCCAGCGCCGATTGTGGCGTCGACGTACCTTCCGGGGCTTTCCGGGCTTAAAACATTGAGTATTTCCTGGTAAAGTACAGAGACGTGCGGAGGGGGATTATCTTCAACAAAGGGGTGACTCATTGATGCGAAAGGTCAAACAGGGCCAGTCGTTCCTGGGTTACATCGGGGTCATGCAGCATGGCGACCTGGGCGCGCCACAAGTCCTGGGACCAGATTTCAAAATATCGACCGACCCCCACCACTACCGCCGTGTCTGTCAAATGGGCAGCTTCGCGGAGGAATTGTGGCACCAGAATGCGGCCCAACCGGTCGGGTTCAACATATTCGGCGTGTGATAAAATTAACCGGGCCAGCTGGCGTACATTGGGATCGGCTGGATTCATGCGGCCAATTTTGGCCTCAATCTCCTGATAGTCGGCCGTGTGCAGCGCCCAGAGGTTCTCGTCAAACCCCAGGGTCACCACTGCGCCGGAGACCAGCAGCTCGCGATAGCGGGCCGGAATGGTCATCCGTCCTTTTTCGTCAATGGTGTGCTCGTACTGACCCATAAAACTAGTGAACATAGGTTCTACCTTGGATAAATAGCCGAAACGCCGGGTTGCCCGGCGGTTCTAACCATTTTCACCCACTTTCTACCACTTTTATCCACAGTATATATCAAATGCCCTGGTTTTGCAAGTGGTTTTAGTGTGAATTTTGGCCCAATCCGGGTGTTCAGGCACCCCAACTTAAATCAAGGAGACAATGGTATGAAACCCCAAATTTTTGCCCTGCTGACTGCAATTTGTTGGGGCGTTGGCGGCTACTTTGAGAAAAAGGGCCTCCATCTTGGCAATCTATCCCCTACGATGGGCATCACCATCCGGACGCTGGTCGCGGTGATCATCCTCGGCATTGCCAGTTATCCCCAGTGGAAAACGCTGCCTCAAGCCGGGCCCAAAGCACTGCTCTACATGATCATTGGCGGCGGCGTAGTCGCCGGTGCGGTGGGCATGTTATGCTTTTACACGGCCATTAAGGGCGCTCCGCTGACCAAGGTGATGCCGATTGCCTTTACCTCCCCGTTGTTTGGGGCCCTGATGGGGATCATGATTGGCGGTGAGCCGCTTACATTGAAATCCATCGTCGGCACGTTGCTGACGGTGGCCGGAATTGTGGTCCTGACGCTGTAAAATAAGCGGGGCAGTTTTCGAGACTGCCCCGCCTTTGCTGGTCTTGAGTGGTCTTTCGTCTGGACTACTGTGCTCGACGCAGATGA
>DAOQTN010000424.1:0-3049 GCA_035340555.1 Anaerolineaceae bacterium
TTTGCAAAAGTGGCAACAATCATCCCTGTGCCAATAATGGAAAAACTGGTAAAAACGATAATAATTACGGCCAGCCAGAGAGGTCCCTGGCTGGTGAACCCCAGCGCAACAGCCGTGGCAAATGTCAATCCGGCACTGATTATCGATATCAGCACCAGCCAGGCAGAGATGCCCCCCAGGAATTCAAAGGAACTGACGCCTGCCATCCGCAATCGGATCAGCTTACCACCTTCGCTCTCGCGAGCCACCAGCATGGCTGCCTGGAAGATGGTGATGACAACCGCAAAGATGAATAACCCTGGCATATAATTTTCGAATTCACTTCTAGAAGCGGACGCGCCCAGCGGGGTTTCCAGAAAGCCGATTGGACGGTTAATTTTACTCATTGAGGTGAGATAGGTCTCTGACACCGTCATGGCAGAAACAGCCGCAATTGTATAAGTCGGGTAGGTCAGATCGCCCACAAATTCAAGGCTGGTTGGCCCTACCTCGCGTCCTTCTTCCATTCCATCAACCACTTCAGAAAAATTCTCCGGGATAATTAACAGTGCTGCCGCCTCCCGGTTGTGTAGACGTTCTTCGGCTGTAGTGAGATCTATCTCCTCTATGACCTTCAAAAAGGGAGCACCGTTCTCATACGAAAAATCTTTCAACTGGGAGACCAATGCCTCACCCGCCCTCAGGTTCTGGTACCCTTTATCCTGGTTAATGATGAGCAGCCCATAGGTAGTGGATCCGCCGGCGCTGGTCATCAGCCAGTAAACAATCACAAACAGCGGAGCAAAAGCCAGGCTGAGCATCAAGACCCACAAATCTCTTTTCTGCTCCCGGGCACATTTGATAAAAACATTCCAGAGTCGCATCATATAAAGCCTTTACTATTCCCGTAGCCTGCGCCCGGTTATGGAGATAAACACATCTTCCAGCGTATTAGACCGCATGCGCGTTTCGCCAGTTTGAATACCATTCCTGCGGAATATCTCCAGCACAGCCGGCAGTTTTTCAATCAATACCCGGCCGCGCAGAATCAGCGTGTGGTTAACTGTATGGACCCGCAAACCCACGGTCTGCAATTCCTCATCCACAGACTCTGGCGGCTCGTTGGCAAGCTCCATCTCCAGCACGTCCCCGTCGCCGAGCGTGCGCTTCAATGCTTCAGGCGTATCCATAACCAGCAAACGACCATGGTCAATGATCGCTACCCTGTCAGATAAACGATCAGCCTCGTCCATATTATGCGTGGTCAAGATAACCGTCTTCTTACGCGCCAGCGAGTGTATGTATTCGCGAACCATCACCCGGCTTTGCGGATCCAGCCCGGTTTCGGGTTCGTCCAGCACCACCAGATCTGGGTCATTCATCAGGGCCAGCGCCAGATTCAAACGCCGCTGCATCCCACCCGAAAGCCTGCCAGCCAATTGATTGTGTTTCTCACTTAAGCCCAGTTGGTCAAGCAGTTCTTCGGCTCGATGCTTGACCTGCCTTTTGGGTAGGTGGTACATCTGTCCGACAAATGTCAGTTGCTCAAAACAGGTAAGTTTCTCCCACAGGATATTTGATTGGGTGCAAATCCCCACTTTCTGCATAGCCACCGGATTGCCGGGCTTGACCAACTGCCCATTGATGAATATCTCTCCCGCATCCGGTTTCAACAGCCCGCAGATCATCTGAATGGTTGTCGTTTTACCCGCGCCATTCGGCCCAAGCAAGCCAAAGATCTCACCCTGTTGCACCTGCAAACTGATGCCGTCCACGGCTTTCAGTGTTCCGAATGATTTCTTTAGATTGCTGATTTCGAGACTTGAAGAAGACATAGATGTCCCAACTCCCTATTCCAATCCGCGCACTATTAAATCAATCGCTGCATCCAGAACCCGATCAAATGACATATCCTCGCTGGTCAATTGGTAATATTGGTTCAGATATGGGAATAGCTGTCCATCTCCAAGCGTGATCAGGAAAGCATTCACAGAGCGGGTGGTCGCTTCTATATCCAGGTCCTCACGGATTTCACCCCGTAGCCTGGCCTGTTCCAACATTTGGCGTGTGACAGACAGCATGATGTGTGCAATTAAATCAACTGCCGCCTGAGCCCGGCCCCGGTCAGCCTGGTAGGCCGCCCGTCCCATAAATTGAACCACACCGCGCTCCGTTTCATTCAACTCCAACCCACCCTGGATGTAAGCCCGCAGGCCATCCCGCAGCGGCATTGCTGCCAGCAACGGAATGTACTGGCTGAACATTTCTTCCCACGCCCTGGAGCACAGCCAAACAGTAAAATCCAATAGATGCTCTCGGTCAGAAAAATACTGATACAGCGAGCCAACCGCCACGCCAGCCCGCTCCGCTACGGCCTGAATACGTATTTGATCCGGCCCCGAGATGGCTGCTTCGGTCAGAATAGCATTAATGACCGCTTGCTGCCGGTCAGGATCTAATCGGCGGAAGGTACGTTGAACCAGGCCGTCCTGCTCGGCCTGGAAAATGAGGGGTTGGATCGAATCTGTTATGTCCATTTGATGCCGCTCATGAACAATATATTCATATTATATGAATATATTGTTCATATGTCAAGAGGCTTGATAGTATGGAGGAAATCTGCATCCAGCCATTTGGAATGCTATTCGAATATGCGCATAGTCAAAAGCGTTTCTTCAATTCTTCAAAATTCCTGACCGTACCTCAAGGGGGTATATGTTCAACAGCCACCAGACATCCCACAAATAATAACCAAGGGCCGTCCCGATGAAGGCTAGACCTTTGGTTGTTTGAGATTAATTTCCAAATGAAAATATGGTTGTGAAGACTATTGGGCAACCAGCCGGCATAGAGAAGGTGCTCAAAAAGGAAGCACTTCAAGAAATCAGCGTAGCACAATGGGAAGGTAAATGTATTGAGTGTCGATAGTTATCTGCCGGAGATGCCAGTTCGGATCCTTTGTCGAGAGGAAGTCATGAAGAGGGTTGCCTGTTACGGGATATCCTGCTGGGACTGTAAGGGCGTTGTAATCCAGGTTGAGCCCATCGCCGCCATCCACCCAAGTGCCTGG
>DAOQTN010000425.1:0-3018 GCA_035340555.1 Anaerolineaceae bacterium
GATCATGGAACATAGGTGCAGGGCCTCCACCACCACCCCCACCCCTGCCGGGTTAAGCAATTCGCACAACAGATCGGCAATCTGACGGGTCATGCGCTCCTGAACCTGCAGCCGGCGGGCGAACATGTCCACAATCCGGGGAATTTTTGAGAGTCCAATCACGCGCCCGTTGGGAATATAGGCCACATGGGCGCGCCCGATGAAGGGCAGCATGTGGTGCTCGCACAGACTGTAAAACTCAATGTCCCGCACCACCACCATTTCATCATATTCAACATCAAACAGGGCATCGTTGACCAGGGCCAGTGGATCGGTGCGGTAACCGGACAGCAGTTCCTGATAGGCCCGGGCCACCCGATCCGGGGTGCGCTGCAGCCCCTGGCGGTCCGCATCCTCGCCAACTGCGGTCAAGATTTGCCGGACGGCGACCTGGATGGTCTCCAGGTCCATCCCGGCATCGGTGATCAAATCCGCCGCCTCATAAACCGACTGTGTATTGTCTTCCATAATGTATCTCCAATCCTGTGTAAGTTACTGCTGGCGGTGCCGCCAAGCCGCCGTCAGCCACCGCCCGTCAGGCAGCGAATCTTCCGCCAATTACTGCTGGCGGTGCAGCAAATATTCTGTCAATTCCCGCAGTGCCCCCGCGGCTGCCCCTGGGGCGGCGGCCTGATCCAGCCAGTCGAGGGCCTCGGCGGTCAACCGGTCCGCGCGCTCCTGGGTATAGCTCCGGGCGCCTTCCGCAGCCAGCATGGCGGCCAGTTCGGGGGCTTCAGCCGCGGTAATGGATCCGGCCAACCAGCGGTGCGCAAACGGGCCATCGTTCTTCAACCCATAAAGAACCGGCAGGGTCTTCTTGCCGCTGATCAGGTCGCTGGAAGTGGATTTACCGGTCAGGGCTTCGTCGCCCCAAATCCCCAGAATATCATCCAGCGCTTGAAAGGCCAGGCCCAAGGCGCGGCCAAAGGCGGTAAATTTTTCCTGGGCCGCGGCATCCGCCCCACCCAGCAGGGCCCCCAACCCGGTACAGGCCGCCAGCAAGGCGGCCGTCTTGCCTTCAATCATCGGCCAGTAGGCCTCCAGCGGCAGTTGCCGGGATTGCTCATAAGCAATGTCCAGATACTGGCCAATCGTCAGCCGGGCACAGCCCTGAAACACAATCCGATTGGCTGCCACCACGATTGCGGGGGCATGGTCCGGTGCCAACCGGGCCAGCGCCAGAGGAACCAGGGTAAACATGGCGTCTCCGGCGTTGATGGCCTGGGCCACCCCCCAGCGCGTCCAGACGGTCGGCCGGCCGCGCCGGGTTGGCGATTGATCCTGGATGTCATCATGCAGCAGCGAAAAATTATGCAGCAGTTCCACCCCGGCGGCCCCCGGCAGGGCACTTTGCCAGCGCCCACCGGCTGCCGCCGTGCTCAGTAAAACCAACAGGGGTCGGATGCGTTTGCCTTGAGCCTCGGGGCCGCTGCCCGGGCCCTCCCATCCCAGGTGGTAGGTCAGCATGTTGCGCAGTTCAGACCAGGGTGGGACTTCCTGGCCCTGCCCCGGGGGGAAGGCCTCAGCCACAACCTGGTGAAGGGTTTCCTCCACTGCCGGGCGCAAAACCTGGAGCCAATCTGATAAGGGCATCATACCTCCGCTGAATTGACCGCCGCCAGGCGGGAAGCGTTGAGATCCGCCAGGTTGGCCGCACCGCAGGCAAACATGGCTATCTGGAGCTGGGCACGCAGGACCTCGATGCACTCCAGTACCGCAGCCTCGGAGTGAACGGCGGCTTTGAGGAACGGCCTGGCCAACCCACCCAGACAGGCGCCCAAGGCCAGCGATTTGGCCAGATCAATCCCGTCCCGTAAACCGCCCGAGGCGAATATTTTGACCGCCGGAGCACTCCGGCGCACCGCCCGGATGGATTCAGCGGTGGGAATACCCCAGGCGCGAAAAGCCGCGGCAACCCGGGACCGGATGTCATCAGAGAGGCGGTACAGCTCAACCTGGGACCACGAGGTGCCGCCGGCACCGGCCACGTCCACCGCCGCCACCCCGGCCTCAGCCAGTTGACGGGCCGCTTGGTCGGAAATGCCCCACCCCACTTCTTTGACCACCACCGGAACCGGCAGTACCGCGCACAACTGGTTGATTTTTTCCAGCAGTCCACCAAAATTGGTCTCCCCCTCCCGCTGCAGGGCTTCCTGGAGTGGATTGAGATGTAAAATCAGCGCGTCCGCCTCAGCCATCTCCACCACCCGCCGGCACTCATCCAGGCCGTAGCCATAATTGAGCTGGACGGCGCCCAAATTGGCCAGCAGTAAAATATCGGGAGCCAGGCGGCGCACCTGGAAGCTGGTGACCAGTTCCGGGTGTTCAAGAGCGGCCCGCTGTGATCCCAGGCCCAAGGCGATGCCGGTCTGCTGGGCAGCGCGGGCCAAAATCTGGTTGATTTCCGCCGCCCGGTCCGTGCCACCAGTCATGGAAGAAATCAGGATGGGGGCCTGGACATGGCGGTGCCACAGCTGCTGGGACAAATCAACGGCTGCCAGGTCCATCTCCGGCAGGGCCTGGTGAATCAGACGGTAATCATCCAGTCCCGTCTTCAGCCCGGAGGCGACATCCTCCTCAAGATTGATCCGGATATGGTCTGCTTTTCGAGAGGCAATACCAGGTAGGTCCATGGCAAATTGCCGGCGGGGGCTGTCAGTATCGATCCGTCGCCGCAGCCAGCCGTCTCCTTTCTGAGCGCCAAACAATGTCGGCAGCACCCCGCTTACCCAAAGGGCTGCCCTGTATCAACCATGCCGCCAGGCACCCCAAATGCACCCGAAAAGGGCCCGGTGGGGCGCCATCTGGTTAAGAGTATACCAGTCTGGGGCGGGGTTGAAAAGGAACCCGCCCCCACCAGGTTCTACAGTCAGAACCCAGGATCCGCCCCGCCAAATTGGTCTCAGGGGGTCCAGGCATTATCCGGCCTTGCCGCCCAAAGGTCACGGCCCGGACGCTGCCAGCCCTGCCGCCCGAATG
>DAOQTN010000426.1:0-3009 GCA_035340555.1 Anaerolineaceae bacterium
TAGTCCGGAAAAGAGATGACTCAGGCGATCCCCCCCAACGCCGGTCGCAGCAAACCGACCGGACAGGGGTCTGGTCCCAAATTTTAGAAGGAGAACACAGATGATCACCAGGATTTCACCCCACCGCCGCGCCCAGCCCGCTCCGGCGGAGACGGAAGATCCGGGGCCGACCCTGCTGGCCCCCATTCAGGTCAGCATCCAGGGCTTTGCCTACCGGGTCTGGCTGCCGGACGATCCGGCGCGCATCCACCTGGTCAGCAAGAACAAGACCTGTTCCTGCGGCCGGAAACAGTGTACCGCCATCCAGGCCGTGCACGACTACCTGAAAGACGGCGGCGTACGCGCCCCGCAGCCGCCGGTTTGTCCGATCTGCGGCGGCAAAACGGTTGAAGCGCCCCAGTGGCTTGACACCGTCAATGGTAAAAAGGGTTTCGGCTGGCGCTGTGAAAACGGCGGCCTGGCGCACTGGATGCAGACCAAAACGGACCGCATCCGCCGCCAGCTGGCGGCCCATCCCTGGCTGTTTGCACCGGTCTACGATGAAAACGGGATCTGTGTCTACACGGGAGTGCGCCGCAGCGAGGTATTGACCTTTGAAGACTGCCAGGCCCTCAGCCCGGGGGACCGGGACGAAAGCGAGGGTTTCCCATCCGCCTGATCAGCCCGGTTCAATCTCACCTGGCTGGTCCGGCTGCCGGGTCCCCCTGGCCCGCCCGGCCCACGCCGGCCATGCCGGCCCACACCGGCCACACCGGCCCACGCCGGTCCAATCCAACCCGGGGCAATCCGGTTTGGCTGCACCGCGCCCCCCCAACAGGGCAGCCGCCCGCAAAACCCTGGCGGGGGGTGCTGTCAAAGCGTCAAGTGCTTCTCGGTCCCGACCGGCACCCCAAACATCGTCTTTGCCCCCCGGGAAATATCCCGGCAAATTGACTGCGGTATGGCTCCGGCCACGCCGCAGTTTTGTTTTTAGGACGGCGGGCGAATTCACAGATGGGGGTCAGGGGTCGGGCGGGGCGGCTTTTCGCCGGACCACTGCTTCTGGTGGGATGGCCGATCGCCAACCCATCCACCCTGCTTGAGTCCAATCCGCTTGTGTCCAACCCGTTGGGTCCCACCGGTTGGGTCCTACCGGTTGGGTCCAAGCTGGGGCGATTGGAGCTGGCACTGCGGCAGCATTGGAACAGGAACGAATCGCCCGGCCGCTGATGGTTACTTAAAGCGAGTACAACCCGGCGTGTTTTGCTGCCATTTGCGGTCAGATCGAGGAAGCCTTGCAACTACCAACAACCGCGCTGGAAAAACAACAGGCACCGTCAGATTGGGCCTGGCAGGACCCTGATCTTGAATCTTTGCACAATGATGACCGCTTTTGGGCGCTGGTTGGCGGTCGGTCCGGCGCCGGCTGAGTTTCTCTGCTTGCCCTCCTCTGCTTTCTACGATAAGATTACATCATGGCCCTCAAAAAATCTCAACTCTATGGTTATCTCTGGCAGTCGTGTGACGAGCTGCGCGGCGGGATGGATGCTTCGCAGTACAAGGATTATGTTCTGACACTGCTGTTCGTGAAGTATGTTTCTGACCGTTACGCCGGCCAGCCGGACCCGGTGATTGTGGTGCCCCCCGGCGGGGGGTTTGCCGATCTGGTGGCCTTGAAAGGCAACAAGGAAATCGGCGATCAGATGAACGTTGTGATTGCAGCCCTGGCGGATGCCAATGACGGCTTTAAGGGCGTGATTGATCTTTACGATTTCAACGATGAAAATAAGCTGGGCCGCGGGCAGGAGATGGTGGACCGCCTGACCAAGCTGGTGGGCATTTTCCAGGAGCTGGATTTCCGCACCAACCGCGCCGAAGGCGATGATCTGCTGGGCGATGCCTACGAGTACTTGATGCGCAACTTTGCCACTGAAAGCGGCAAGAGCAAAGGTCAGTTCTACACCCCTGCCGAGGTCTCTCGCGTGATGGCGCGCATCATCGGCATTGGCCCCCAGACGCGCCAGGATCAGACCATTTATGATCCCACCTGCGGCTCGGGGTCACTGCTGCTCAAGGCCGCCGATGAGGCGCCAAAGGGGATCACCATTTATGGGCAGGAGAACGATAACGCCACCTGGGCGCTGGCCCGCCAGAATATGTTCCTGCACAACCAACCGGGGCATGAAATATGGAAGGGCAACACGCTGGCGGCACCGCATTTTCATAGAGATGGCCGCCTGCAAACCTTTGACTTTGTGGTGGCCAACCCGCCTTTCTCGTTAAAGAACTGGACCAGCGGGTTTGACCCGGCGCACGATGTGTTTGAGCGGTTTGAGATGGGTGTGCCACCGGCCAAAAATGGTGATTATGCCTTTCTGCTGCATGTGATCAAATCACTAAAATCCGCCGGCAAAGCCGCCATTATTTTGCCCCACGGGGTGCTCTTTCGGGGCAACGCCGAAGGCGAGATCCGTCGCAAAATCGTCCGACAAGGGCTGATCAAGGGCATTATCGGGCTGCCCCCCAATCTGTTCTACGGCACGGGCATCCCGGCCTGCATCATTGTGATTGATAAAGAGCGCGCCCACGCCCGCAGCGGCATTTTTATTGTGGATGCCAGCCAGGGCTATATTCAGGATGGCAACAAGAACCGCCTGCGGGAGCAGGATATCCGCAAGCTGGTGGATGTTTTCAATCAGCAGTTGGCGGTGCCGCAGTATTCCCGTCTGGTGCCTTACAGCGAGATTGCCGCCAACGATTACAACCTGAACATCCCGCGCTATATTGACTCGGGAGCCGCCGAAGACCGGCACGACCTGGAAGCCCACCTGCACGGCGGCATTCCGCAGGGCGATGTGGACGCGCTGGAGCCTTACTGGGCGGTTTCGCCATCGCTGCGGGCCGAGCTGTTTGCCCCCGGCGATCGCCCCGGTTACCTGACGCCGCGCCTGGCGCCGCGGCAGCTCAAGGCGGCCATTCAGGCCAATGCCGATTTTGCCGCCTATGCCACCCGGGTGGAAGCGGTCTTCA
>DAOQTN010000427.1:0-3000 GCA_035340555.1 Anaerolineaceae bacterium
TCTGCTGCCAGCAGAATTTCCACAATAGCTCTCCGGGCGTGGGTTTGACGATAACCGCTGGCTTGCAGCAGATTCATCCATTCATCAGAACGATTGGACACGAAATAATCCTTTGGTAATGAAAATCATTTTCAATTATATCAAAAACGGTCCCCGATTGTGAAGAGTTGTGGCGGCTGCAGATAGTAACAGACCGGCCCTGCAGGGCCGGTCTGTTGAATTTTCACTGCAATGCTCAGCTGCCAGTATTAAATGACTTATGCTTTGGGTTTCGAGGTCAGCTTCTTTACGCTCAATGCCAGTAGTCCGCCCAAAAGCCCACCCAGCAAACCAAAAAGCAAATGGCTGCCCAACGGGTAAAGGATGCCATATAACAGCGAACCAAAGGGGAAACCTGTAACCTGGGTGATCACCAGCCTGATGAGCGGCTTGGTGGCATGCGCCAGACTGCCAAGCATGGCCAGAAACCACAGCTTGCCGGTCATTGCGGGTAATTTGGCGAAGACAACATCCATCAACAAGCCCGGCACCAAGTAGATAAGCCAGATGAAGGGATCATGCCCGGCGCCCCAGATTGGCAGCACAGAGAAGGTCGCCGCACCGGCGCTGGTGATAGATCCCGCCACACGGGAGTGGGAGAGCACCCGCCCTAAAATCAGAAGCGCCATCCACTCCAAACCATGCCGGCCGGGCAAATTAAGTGGGGCGCGTAATGTCTGATGCAGCAGGACAGCGGTTGCGCCCAATCCAAACAGCAGCAGCGCCTCCCACCAGGCAATTTGCGCCTTACTGAGAGAGCCGCTTAACGTCTTCTTTTGCGAGAGTGTGCCAGTTTCCATCGGAATCCTCCTCAACCATCAAGACAGGAATTTCATTTAGTAGCACTGGGCGCAGCCAGTCACCTACATCCAACATTGTATCTGGAGGCAGGTCCACCCCGGCGGATGTGCAAATTCGTCCAATACCAGTTTGCTTCATAATATCACAGGAAGACAGACATCCGGTCAATTCGCGCAGGCCTGGCAGCCACAGAAAACGGCCGTCATTCCCGCCCGCCCGCAATCCCACCCCGGCTGCAGCGCCGATGATTCCCCCGCCGTCGCCAGTCAGTTCGGCCAACCAGGGGCCGTCCTCTCCTGCGAGTATCCGGGCCTCGATTTTTTGCAAGACTTCCTGTTTGGCCCGTCGTCCCCAGCTTTTCAGTTTGGAAACCTGCGATATGTCTGCCAGGCAAAGCCCGGCGTCCGAACCTGGGGCGCTGTCAGTACACACAAAATCTTTCGCAGCCTGCCAGATGGCGATGCGATTTGAGGCGGGCGCTTCCAGTTCCAAGCAGGCAGAACTGTTGTGGGATGTGTAAGGGATTAAGGGGCTGACCAGCAATTGGTGGCGTGTGATGCTGATGAGTTGTGCCAGGCCGTTTTCGGCCAGTCCCCCCCCCAGCATCCGGGCGCGGTGTCCGGTGCCGCGGCTTTCCAGATTGTCCGTGTCATCCACCCCGAGAAGGAAACGCATTTATTTCACCTGAATCAGGGTGATATCCTTCACCCAATCAACTTTTGGCACATAGGGCGATGCCAGTTTGACTGTTCCCCGGTTGGTCAGGTCAAGTAAAACCTGCTCATCGACCTGATCGGTCGTCAGCGTCATGGTGCTTTCAGGACCGGTCAGGGTAACCTCCGTGAAACTGGTGATACCCGCCGCCGCCAGGACGTCCAGCAGGCGCGGGCCTTCTTCCACTTTTTCCTCTACAGTAATTTGTCCAAGCGGCAGTTCACCCAATTCAGCACCGCCAAACAATGTCACCACGCCATTGGCATCAATGACTTGGAAGACCGCGCCGGTTGGCAGGGTTGGAAGTCCCCCCATTGTCGGGGTGGCGATGGGGGGCAGGTTCTCGGTTGGGGCGGCTGTGCAGCCAGCCAGCAGGATCAAAACCAGGCCGAGTCCAGCTAATCGATTAAGTAACGGCATTGCTTCCTCCAATTGGTGAAGTGAATTAATCATAGTCGGATTGAGGGCCAATGTCAATTGTATGGTGGGTTCTCAATTGTGATACAGTAGTAATACAGTAGTAGACATTTGTGAGATCCCATCGATTGCAGGAGCCGTAAAATCCGCTTATGATAACTCCAAATTGGGCCTTCAGTGACATTCCTTTTATTTCAGGGCAGGAGCTTAGCCGCCAATTTTATACCGATGGGGTTGCCCCTTTGCTGGCACAGCATTTTCCCGGATTGCCGCATACGGCCGCCCTGATTGGTTATGGCTCGGATGTTCTGGGCTATGATACGCCAATGTCGCGCGATCACATGTGGGGCCCGCGACTGGTGCTGTTGCTGCCCGAGGTTGATTTTATTCATTTGAAACCGGCTGTCGATACCATGCTGCGCCAGCAGCTCCCATTGACTATTTGCGGTTATCCCACCCATTTTGAACCAGCAGATGCTGACGGGGTGCGCGTGATGCAATATGTGTCGCAGGGTCCGGTGGATCATCTGGTGGTGCTGCAGACCCTGCCCGGTTTTATGCAAACCCGGGTTCGGACTCGGCGCTCACCCATCCCGATCCGGCAGGCCGCGGCTGAAGTGCCAGGAGAGTCCGAAGAGGATGACACCCAAGGCCACGGCGGCCAGCACGATGAATCCCTTGACGGTCCAGAAATCCTCGGGGCTCTTGATGAGGGCGTCGTGGACGAGCCAGGGCAGGCTTGCGCCCACGAGGGCCAGGAAGGGCGCCAGGGGGTGATCCCTGCGGCCCTGACCGATCTTTTCGTTACGAACGCTTCCCGGCGTCCGGGGCGCGCGCGGGCGTGATCCGTTCCCCGCCATCTCTTCCGAATCCTCCATCTCCTTGCGGATCATTATCCACGCCCGTCCGGCCGATGACAAGGAAAAGAAATACAGGGCTGCGGGGCGTCAAAAACGCCTTGAAATTTTGGAGGATTTGTCCTAGAAAGCGAAGCAGAAGGATCGATTGTCGGTTCGTGTCATGAAGTGA
>DAOQTN010000428.1:0-2134 GCA_035340555.1 Anaerolineaceae bacterium
TATATCCGCGCCGGCTCAGCCCGCTTGGGGTACAGCAGAAACCGTTTATAGGAAGAAGCCGTCGCTACCCAGTGGCGTTTTCCAATTTCACCAAGGCCAGTGCCGTCTGCACCCCTTGGACCAGCGAATCGCCCAAGTAATAGCCTTCAACCTGCAGCCGCAGTTCCGGGGAGCGATTGAAGGCCGCTCCGCCGTAACCAAAAGCCGGTGGATGGCGCAGTTTCTTCAATCGGGCGGCAAAGCCAGTCAACCTAACCGCCGCATCTTCCAGGCTGGCTGAAAGGATGATCAGATCCGGATGTTCATCAGCCGTATACGCGGCCAGATCTTCCAGTGGGAGATCTGGCCCAAGAAACTCCACCCGGCAGCCGGCAACCCGTAGTAAAAGAGCCACCATCAACGGGCCAATCTCATGTTGTTCGGTGGGAGCACAGCCCACCATCACATAGGGGGCCCCGCGTCGGCTGGGATAGGATTGAAATATTCCCAACAATTTTCCACGCAAATAAGCACTGGCGAAATGCTCTGTCGCTATCCGTATTTTACCGGTGTACCAGGCTTCGCCAATCTCCACCAAAGCCGGAGTGATGACGCGGTTGCAGTACATCAGGGGCGGGTAGTGCGTCTGAAAATAGCGCATCAAGGCATCGGCGGCGGCCTCATCATGCCGCATTAAGGCCTGAGCCAGCTTGTGAGCCTGATCCTCCAACTGCGCCAGCGGCATCATGGTCAGCTGTGGCGCATTGGGCGCCGCCGGGGCGGTTTCCGGCCAGGTTCCCGCCTGGACCAACCGGTGCAGTTCCGCCACCGCCACACTGATTGCAATACCCTCATCCTGACGCGCTTTGATCCAACGCAGGATGGCGATGTCCCGTTCCGAATAGAGCCGGTAGTGATTTTCAGCTCGATGCGGTTCCAACAGATCGTAACGCCGTTCCCAGGCCCGCAGCGTCACCGGACGGATCCCCGTCCGGACAGAGACGGTCTTGATGGAGAATTTGGGATCATTGGACAAGTCAGCTATCGTCGTCATTCCATCCTCCGAAAAGTTACTTTATACATTATACACGCGGGGCAACCTGGCGGCAAGCAGGTTTCATGGCCTCACGGTCAACGCTTTCGGGCTCCATATCACCCAAAACAACGCTGCAGCAGTTGGCGCTTTTCAGGGATCACCAGACAGTCTCTGTGTTGCGGCCAACCGGCTCACCACCGGGAGCTCAAGGTGTAAATTTCAGAATAAAGGTCAACCCCGCCCTCCAATCGCCCATTGGCCCTTTCAGCGGGAATAATCACAGCCCCCCGCTTTTTGAAGGAGGAATCCGGCTCACCCAGAGTCCGATCAGCGCTCCTGGTTAAGCTGCTGGCCATACCACCGGAGGTAGTCAGGCAGGTGAAGCTGCCAGTAGGCCGCCTCATGCCGGCCAGGCTGAACCAACCGCGTATGCGGCACAGCCAGCGCAGTCAGGGCGGCCGCAAAGTCAGCGTTGGGTTGCAGGTAAATGTCACGGTCGCCGATGTCCAAGTAAAGGCCGGGCAGTTCGCCGGCGGGAATTGCGGCAACCCATCCTGGGAGTTTGCCGGGATCACCGTAAAACGGTGGCAGGCTGTGAGCGCCAATGGCCCCAAACTGTGTCCAATTGATCAAACCCAGATGCACCGCCCAGGCCGCTCCACGCGAGATGCCACCAATGGCCCGGCAGGAGCGGACGGAGCAGGTCGCATATGTCTCGTCCACCCAAGGCAGGAGATCTCCAATCAATGCCTCACCAAAACCATTTTCAAATGGATGCTTCAAGGACTCGGCCTCATAGGGCAGCACCACAATCAACGGCGGCAGTTCGCCGGAATCAATCAACGCATCGGCTGTTTCAGCCAGACCCAGTGACAACCAGTGTTCCGCCGTTGCGCCCTGGCCGTGCAGCAGATATAGCACCGGATACTGTCCCCCGGTCGAGTAACATGGTGGCAGGTAAACATAAAACTGCAATGGGGCTGGCAAAGCAGAGGAGGCTATTTCGAGGGCGGTGATCTGTCCGGATTCACGGCAGGGTTGGGTGGGGGTAATGGTTGGGGTGATTGTGGGCGTATCGGTGGTGGTCGGTTCAAGCGCCCATGTCGGGGTTGACGTGGC
>DAOQTN010000428.1:2144-2998 GCA_035340555.1 Anaerolineaceae bacterium
GGGGGGGGGGCGACCGGCAGAGTCTGCGCCGCGGTAGTCTCCGACCGGGGATAGAGAGCCTCCGGCCAGGTCACAGGCCCCCCGGCCGTGATCGGGGTGCAGGCAGCCAACAGGGTCAGCAACAGACCCAGGATTAGGATTGGCAGGGCACGAGTTGAAGCGGCCGCAACCGGCCCCCTTAGGTTGTGCCGGTTGTACGGGTTGTGCCGGTTGTACGGGTTGTACAGGCTGTGCAAACGGTATGGGCTGTGCAGACGGTACAGGCCGTGCCGACAGATCAGACTGTACCGTTGGGTGTGCATGCGGGGGGCCATCCCGGAGTGCTTCACAGGTTATCCTTCAACTGCTGGGCAATATCCGCTGTGATTCCCTTCAGACTCATCAGATCTTCCAGCGAAGCATGCTGGATACCCTCAATGCTGCCGAAACGCTGCAGCAACTGCTTGCGGCGGGCCGGGCCAATACCCGGAATGGCATCCAGGCGGGATGCCAGCCCCTGACGGGAGCGGGCCTTGCGGTGTGCCGTGATGGCAAAACGGTGGGCCTCGTCACGGATGCGTTGAACCAGATAGAGGCCTTGGGAATGACGCGGCAGCATCACCGAGAGCGGGTTGCCTGGCAGAAACAATTCCTCTTGTTGTTTGGCCAAGCCCACCACCGGGACCCGGCTACTCAATTCAAAGTGCGCCAGCACAGCCACAGCCCGCGCCAGTTGCCCCTTCCCGCCATCCACAATCAACAAATCCGGCAGGCGGGCAAATGACGGATCCGGCTTATCGCCCGGCAGGGTATCGCGCGTCTGCAGGGTCTGCCAGCGGCGAAATCGGCGGGTCAGAACTTCCTCCATGCTGGCA
>DAOQTN010000429.1:0-2994 GCA_035340555.1 Anaerolineaceae bacterium
CCCGCTTCCGGTTCGTCCAGCACCACCAGGTCCGGGTCGTTAACCAGAGCCAGTGCCAGATTCAACCGCCGTTGCATTCCACCCGAAAGAGCACCGGCCAACTGATTGCGCTTTTCACCTAAGCCCAGTTGATCGAGCAATTCGTCAGCCCGCTGATGGATTTGTCTTTTTGATAGGCGGTACATCTGCCCGACAAATACCAGCTGCTCAAAACAGGTTAGTTTTTCCCAAAGGATGTTTGTCTGAGTGCAGAGGCCCACTTTCTGCGTGACCGCCGGCTGGCCAGGCTTGACCAACTGCCCATTGATGTAAATCTCTCCAGCATCCGGTTTCATCAGACCGCAGATCATTTGAATGATGGTCGTTTTCCCGGCGCCGTTCGGCCCCAGCAAACCAAAGATCTCGCCCTGGCGCACCTGTAAACTGATACCATCCACGGCTTTGAGCGTTCCAAAGGATTTTTGTAGGGCTGTAATTTCAAGACTTGCAGAGGTCATCACCAATCCCCCCTATTCCAATCCACGCACGATGAGATCAATCGCCGCCTCCAGAACCCTCTCAAACGGCACGGCTGCGTCGGTCAGTTGGTAATAACGGGTCAACCAGGGGAAAAGCTGCCCGTCCCCAAGAGCGATCAAGAATGCGTTCACCGAACGGGTGGTTGCTTCCAGATCCAGGTTTTGGCGGATTTCACCCCGCAACCTGGCCTGTTCCAAGAGTTGCCGGGTGACCACCAGCATGATCTGCGCCATCGCATCAACCGCTGTTTGTGCCCGACCCTGGCCGCCCTGGTAGGCGGCCCGCCCGAAAAACTGAACCACACCGCGCTCAATTTCATTCAACTCCAAGCCACCCTGGATATAGGCCCGCAATCCATCCCGCAGCGGCATGGCGGCCAGCAACGGAATATATTGGTTGAACAGATCTTCCCAGGCTTGGGAGCACAACCAAATGGCAAAATCCAGCAGATGTTCCCGATCAGAAAAATACTGGTAGAGCGAGCCGACCGCCACACCGGCCCGCTCCGCCACCGCCTGAATACGGATTTGGTCCGGCCCGGAGATGGCGGCTTCAGCCAGGATGGCATTAATAACCGCGCGCTGCCGCTCAGGGTCCAACCGGCGGAAGGTGCGTTGGACCAGGCCATCCTGTTCAGCCTGGGTGATGAGGGGTTGTATGGAATCAATCAAGTTCATAAGCCACCAATATGAAAAATATATTCATATTATATGAATATATTTTTCATATGTCAAGCGCTTGCTGGTTGGAGCTGGTTGTAAATCCGACCTGAGCCATATTTTATGGCAAAAAAAGGAGGCACATTTTAGTGCGCCTCCAGATTGTTTTGATCGGTGACTACTGGTTAATTTACCTTCAGATGTTTCTTGATGTAGCCAATGGTCTCATTCCAGGCTTGGGTGGCCTCCGGGAACATGGGGGCAAGCAGGGGGAAGCAGTGGACCATGCCCTCCCATACACTCAGCGTCATCTCCACCCCGGTTGCTGTGGCCTTCTGGGCGAAACGGCGGGAGTCATCCAGCAATATCTCATGATCGCCGACCACGATCAGGATCGGTGGCAACCCGAGCAGATCGCCGTAGAGTGGGGATATCCAGGGATGGCAGGGATCGTTTGCGCCAACGTAATAACTTCCCCACACTTCCCAGGAGCCGAGAGTGGAAATATCGCGGGAGGCATTTGTGCGATAGGAGTCGCCGGTGCATTTCAGATCAGTCCAGGGAGAAAGCGCCACCCCGGCAGCCGGGAGGGGCAGTCCTTTGTCCCGGATTGCCAGCAGGCTGGCCAGGCACAAGCCTCCGCCGGCCGATTCACCCACGATGATGATATTCTCCGCGAGCACATAGCCCAACAACCAACGGTAGGCGGTCAGAGTGTCCTGAATCGCGGCCGGGAAGGGGTGCTCCGGGGCCAGGCGGTAATCATATAACAGCGCGCTGATTCCGGTTGCTTTCACGAATTTTGCCACATGCATCCGATGGTCTGTGCAGTTGCCGGTGACATATCCTCCCCCGTGCGTATAAAAGATGACTTTCTCGTCCGCAGCGGGAATATTGCCACTGGTGATGGGATGAATCCATTCGGCAGACAGGCCTTCCGGCAGGCCGGCAATTGTCATATTCACCGGTGTTGCGACAATATCGGCTGGCATGGAACCAAATTTTCTGGCGCCTTCTTCGAACTGCTTGCGCAATTCAACCGTGGATGTCTCACGTGTGATGACGTCGCGTTTCAGACGGCCTTTGAAAATATGGCTGTGCTGGATGCTGAAAATAACGAGGCGGCTTTTCAGGCTGGACATGGGTTACTTTCTCACTTCTCTATTATCTTTCTTGCTATTTTTCAGGCTTGTGCGCCATTGAGGAACAGGTCGACACAACGGGCGATCGTCTCGTTGGCATTGAAATGATCCGGCTGCCGGTAAAACGATTGGATGGCTGCGATGAAAGCAAACTCAAACAGGCCAGACAGGAGATCGTCCGGCAGGTCGGTGCGCAGTTCGCCATTTTGTTGCCCGAGGTGGATGATTTCGTCAACCAGTTGAACCAATCCGGTTTTCTCGTCCTCGGCGGGATCAAATGAAATCACCTGCTTCATGCGGTAAATCCAAAAGGCGGCAAAGATTTCTTTTTGGGTCTGGATGCCTTCGATCAACAGCCCAAACACGGTCGTCATCCGCGCCCGGGTATCCGGGAGTTGGCGCAGATTAGCCAGACGCTCCGGGTTGCGTTCCTGGAAGGTGCGCTGCAGAAAGGCCACAATGATCGCTTCTTTGGATGGAAAGTGGTTGTAGAGTGTTCCTTTGGCAATATCCACCTCCGCCGCGATCTGTTCCATGGTCACCTCCTGCAAGCCATACTGATGGAACAGGGTAATTGCGGTGGTAATAATCTTGTCGATCGTCGCTTCTCTTTTTCGTTCCCGTCGGCCGGGGGGTGTGGTATCCATCGCTCCTCCTTCTGAACGCCGGATATT
>DAOQTN010000430.1:0-2982 GCA_035340555.1 Anaerolineaceae bacterium
TCTTTGATGTTGCCGTCTCTGGCGGCACAGCCTACCTTGCCGCAGCCTTTGGCGGACTGCGCGTTCTGAACGTATTGGACCCGGCTCATCCGTTGGAAATTGGCAGCCTGACCTGGGAACAAACCAACGTCGTTGGGCTGACGCTGGCCGATGGCAGCATTTATCTGACCGACCGTAAGAACGGCCTGCGCGTGATCAACAATGCAGACCCAACCCACCCACTTCAGATCGGTTTGTTCAGCCCTTTCAGGGAAGCCCTCATGGTGGTCACCGATGGAAATTATGCCTATGTGGCCGCTGGTTATAATGGTGTGCACATTCTGGATATCAGTGATCCATCCAATCCGGTCGAGGTAGGCGCATATCCAATCGATGCCATCATCTCCCAATTGAAGTTGGATGGGAACCGGTTATATGCCGGTTGCTTCGGCCCCAGCGGCGCGTGGGGGGATTATGTACTGGATGTTAGTGATCCAACTCAGCCGCAGTTTATCAGCTTCGGCCAATGGTGCGGTGAATGCCGTGGGATCGATGCCGCAGGAAACATCGGTTATTTTGCAGACACCAACGGGGTGCGGATTGTGGACTTTAGCGATCCGGCGCACCCCCAACAACTCCACGACACGCAAGAATACGCCGGTGGACTGCTTGTCAGCGGTAATCGGGCTTACGTTCCGCGGGGATCTGAGTTCAAAATATATGATGTTTCAGATCCCGCCACCCCTTTGGTCCTTGGCACATTTCAGGATCCACTCGGATTCTTGCGTCAGAATGTTGTGCTTTCCGGAACCATTGCCTATTTGAACGATTGGTGGGGCGTGCGCATCTTGAATGTTGCCGACCCGTCCAATCCAACCGAAGTGGCTTTCTATCCAACACCCCAGGAGGCTGCATGGCTGGCGCTGTTGGGAGACCGGCTTTACCTGGCCGAAGGCTCGTACGGCGTTGAAGTGGTCGACGTGAGCGACCCGGCTACTCCCGTACGGGTGGGCAGTTTCGATACTCCGGGTTCAGCCCAGTCGCTGGCCATTGCCGGGAGCAGCCTGCTGGTTGCCGATGCTGAAGGTGGTCTGCAATTTTACTCCCTGGCTGCGCTGGAGTTGCTGCAAACTGGCTCAACGACTGATGAACCAGCGGCAGCGCCAAACGCGCAGGCAATGCTTCTTTCATCCTTGCAGATTCGCCCAGGCTTTCCCGTCATTACCCGGCCACCCCAGCCTTCTCGTACTGCTCCTGACCGACCGGCAACGACCTGCGTCGTCACCAGCGCTGCGGACAGCGGCGCTGGTACGCTGCGTGAATGCCTGTGGAATCAGGTCAGCGGGGATGTGATTACCTTTGATCCAGCTGTTTTCCCGCCTGCCAGCCCGGTGACCATTCATGTACAAAGCCAACTGCCCTTTATCATCGTGGACAATATCACTCTCGATGCATCCAATGCGGGCGTGATCCTGGATGGTGGCGATCTGGTCGGCAGCATCGGTATAACTTCCAGCGGCAATATTATCCGAGGGTTGCAAATTCTGCATTTTGCCAGCTCGGGAATTGCTGTTATGGGTGACCATAATATGATTGGTGGCAGTCGGCTGGTGGGTGCCGGGCCAATTGGCCAGGGTAATGTAATATCCGGTAACCGTGATGACGGCATAATATTGGCCAGTGATGGCAACCTGGCTCTAGGAAATATAATTGGTCTGGACGTCACGGGAACGCAGGCTATGGGGAATGGGGTGGGTATTGGTGTTGCAGGCCCAAACAATATTATTGGCAGTTTTGAAGCAGGCCAAAACAACATCATTAGCGCAAGCGTTTACGAGGGCATTGGTGCCTGTGATTACAGGGATGCTGGCACACAAATACTTGGTAACTACGTTGGCACCGATATCACGGGCACCCTGGATCGGGGCAACGGGGGGGTAGGTATCTATGTTGAATGTGGGGCAAATAACACCCTGGTGCAGGGCAACCTCGTCAGCGGCAACCAGCTTGCCGGCGTGGTTTTCGGAGATCACTCATCGGATTTCAACGTGGCCATCGGCAACCGTGTGGGTGTCAGCCTGGATGGCAACCAGCCTTTGCTCAATGGATGGGTGGGAATTTATGTGGGAGAGGCTGCTTACAGCCGTATCGGCGGCAGTGCTCCTGGCGAAGGCAACCTGGTGGGCACTGGCAACGTGGAGGTAGGGGGCAGGTACATCGGCGATACAGTGGTTCAGGGCAATCGGATCGGGTTGGATGCCGCTGGCACGTCCGTGCTGCCCAACGCGGGCGGGGTTGTCCTGCTGGGCTCAACTCGAACCATTGTGGGCGGAGTCACACCTGCCGAGGCCAATTTCGTCACCACCTGGGGAAATTTCAGCTTGGATATTCGCTCTGCCAACAATGTAATCGCTGGTAATCTCCTGGGGCTGGCGGTCGATGGTGTAACCCCGCTGACTACCGCTAATTTCCAAATATTAAGCCAACGCGACGGGAACATCATCCAGAGCAACCACATTGCCAATGCCACCAGCGCTGGCATCTGGGTAGATGGAGCACAGGCCAATACCATCCGACAAAACTTGATCTGGGCTAATCCTTTCAAAGGGATATACCTGGAAAACGGTGCCAACAACAATCTGCCTGCTCCGGTTGTGTCCTTGAGTGCTGCAGGCGGCAGCGGTGCCACTTGCCCTGGCTGTTTGATCGAGCTATTTCTTGATGATGGAAACCAGGGCCGCTTTTACTTGAATCGTGTGATTGCCGATAGTACCGGTGTTTTCGGATTCCTGTCCTCTTGCCCGCTGCCCTACCCCAACCTGACCGCCACTGTCACTGATCTACAGGGGAATACATCGCAGTTTTCCGACCCCCAGGTGGTGCCCTGGGATTGCAGCAGCGCCCGCCCCACTCCCATACTGGCAAGCCTTAACCCGACCAACCAGCCTGCTCTTGCGCCTACCTTCCTGTTGACCCTGGGCGGGGAAAATTTTTACTCCGATT
>DAOQTN010000431.1:0-2976 GCA_035340555.1 Anaerolineaceae bacterium
ATAAAAATGATCCTGCGCTCCCAGCGCCCAGGGGGCTTCGCTCAACGGCGGGCGCCAGAGGAAGGCGGGATCCGCACCCGGCGTGGGAAAGATCAGGCGCAGCGGGTTGGGATCGTGGGTGTAGGCCGGGGTGGGAGTCCGGGCTGGAGGAGGTGTCCCGGCGGCGGCCGGATCCACGGTCATTTCCACCGGCAGGGTGGGTGTGGGGTGATTGTCTGCCCCGCCGGATCTGCAGCCAGCCAGGGCCAGCAGTAAAATGAGACACAGGCTAAAAAACCGGTAATAGCGTTTCATTATTTGGGCGTGTCAGGGAGTGGGGGTGGGCGGCGGCAGCGTCCAGGTGGGGCGCAGTGTCGGGGGGGCCGTGGGAGGGGCCGGAGTCTGGGACGGGCCGCGGGTCGGGCGGGGGGTGGCGCTCGGCTCGGGGGTGTAGGTCGGCACATAGGTTGGGGTAAGCAGCGCTTCCACCGGGTACAGTTGATCCATGGCCGCCTCCCAAGTCAGTCCGTCGGTCATGACGAACTGGTTGAAGCGGGCCGCCGGGTAATAGGTCGGCCAGTTGCGGAAGGCGGGCAGCCGCTGCCAGCCGTAGCGCAGGGCCAGGTCGGTGAAATCAATCCAATAGCCTGCGGGCACCTCGCCAGGCAGCCCGCCCTGTTCATAGGCGGTGGGGCTGCCGCTGAAGCGGGCATTCAGATCCCAGATCATCTCCTTCAAGGGGGTGCCCTGGGAGCCATCCTGGTAACGGGCCTTGATGTAGACCCGCCAGTAGGTCTGGCTGCCAATCTCCTCGCGCCCGACCACCAGCCAGCCTGCATCCAACGGGATGGCGTTGAGGGCAAAAGCCCGCCCGGTATAGAGCCAATCCTGGTTTACGCCCGGAGCAGCCGGGTAGGTGATGGGTTTGTAGGCGTTTTCCAGGCTGAGCAGAAAGTCCCAACCGGCAATCTGGCCGACCCCGGTGCGCAGGGCGTTGTAGGCCTCATCCACCCGGTCGTGCAGATAAGGGTAGGGGGCGGTGACATCCGGCAGCGCCACAATGCCGTAGCGGCCTGCCGGGACCATTTGGGTCAGGGAAATCTCCGGTGCAACCAGGATCTCCGGTGCGCTCAGGTTGAGCTGCAGCAGCGGCGGCAGGGGCCCATCGGCCGCCTGCGGCAGCGCCCGCCAGGCCAGGCCGCGTACGGCCCCCGGCAGATCCAGGAAGGGCAGGATCATTTTGGCCCCATCCAGGGCGTAGGCGGTCAGGCCGGTCTGGTTGGGCCCCACCACGGCCGTCAGGATGACCTCACTGCCCGGACTCCAGACGGGCCAGTCCCCGCTGCCCAGGGACCAGGCGGGCCCGGGCGCAGTGGAATCCCAGACCATGATCTGCCGGGTGCCGCCGCCATCGGCGGACCAGGCCAGCCGGGTGCCATCCGGTGACCAGGCGGGGTGATCCTCCTGCCGGTTCAGGGTCTGGCTGAGGTTGGTGAAGCGCTCCCCCTGGTTGTCCAGCCGGGCGGTCCAGATTTCCTGGTTGCCACTGCGGCTGGAAGTGAAGGCAATCTCCCGGCCCTGCGGCGACCAGGCCGGGGAGAAATCCGCCGCCGGATCGTCGGTCAGCTGGATCGCGCCCTGGGTGGGATCGCTGATGGACTGGATGAAAATTTCCAGGTTGTCGTTGAAATAAGTTTCGTAGGCCAGCCATTCCCCGTCCGGCGACCAGCTGGGTGCACCGTCGTAGGCGGGGCTGTCGGTAACCCGCTGCTGACTGCCGGTTGCCAGGTCCAACAAATAAATGTCCCAGTAGCCGTTTTGCCGCGAGGCGTAGGCCAGGGTCCGCCCGTCCGGGCTGATGGCCGGATCGGCATCCTCCCAGGGCGTGTCGGTCAGGCGCACCAGCGGCAGGTACTGCGGATGGTAGGCAAACAAATGGGTGTAGAGCCCGTCGGTCAGCGCCAGGAAAATAAAGCCCTGTTCGGTCAGCCCGGCGGCCTGTTCATCACTGAGGGGGGTGATCTCCACCTCCGGCGGATCCGCCAGCACTGCCAGCGGGGTGGGGGTGTCGGTATCGGCGGCGGTGGCGCTGGTGGTGCCCACGGGTGGGGTCACCGGCGGCAGGACCGGCGGCCACAGCAGCGTCGAGACCACTGCCCCGACCAGCAGCACACCGGCCAGGCTCAGCAGGATGATGCGGACACGTTTGCGGGTGAAGAAGGCTTTCAGCTGGCCCATGATATGATTTTACTTCAATTCCACGCCCAGCAGTAGCGCCGGGTCAATCGGCTGGAACAAACCACAAAAGCGCCAGACGCAGTAAAAGGCCATTTCATCATTGGTGGCGTCGTTGGTGTAGTGCGCCATGACCGGGAAGGTTGCCTCGGCCGGGCCGATCCGGACCTCGAGGTGGAGGTGGGGATTGACGCTGGCCCCGGTGGTGCCGACCTCGCCGATTGGTTCACCGCAGCCGATCGGGTCGCCCACCGCGCCGGGGGGCGGGGTGTTGAGGTGGGCATAAAGCAAGTAGAGTGAGCGTCTCCCCTCCACCCAGGTTATCGGCCCCTGCAGCGGCGGGCAGGTGACCCGGCCGTCGGTCCTCAGATGGATCGGGTCGGGCAGCGCCAGGGTGTCCAACCAGTCCGGCGGCAGCGCGCTGAGCGGGGTTTCGATGATGACCATGTTGCCGTAGGGCGGGCGGTCATTGATGATCGCTGCGATGCGCCCGTCCAGGGCGCTCAACACCGGCAGGCCCAGCATCTGGGTGTGGCTGCCGCGGGAATAGTAGGCGTAATCCGCCCCGTGATGCCCGTCATCCCGGCCGGGCCCGGGCTGCTCAAATGGGTTGGCCAGAATTTCCGGCAGTTCCGCCAGGGTGATGTCGGCCAGGGGGGAACACAGCCGGGTGGTGGGGGGCGGTGTGGAACTGGCGGTGGCTGTGGGGATGGGGTCGGTGGTCGGGCTGGCAGTGGGGGCCGGGAGGGTGGTGGCGATTGC
>DAOQTN010000432.1:0-2974 GCA_035340555.1 Anaerolineaceae bacterium
TGGCTGCTCAAATTTTGGCCGCCCACACTGCCGCCGGCAAACCGCTGCACATTACCGGCGCTGACGTCCCGCCTGGGGGGGAGAAAACCATGCTCAGCACAGCGCGCTGGCGGGGGATCCGCACCTTGGACCTGGATGACCGCTATGTGGTGGTGGAGGCGGGCACCCCGCTGATGGATCTGCAGCAGGAGCTGGCCGGGCAGGGGGTGATGGTTCCTGTTGTCTCGCCCTGGCCGGCAGCGACATTGGGGGGCGTCTTCTCGACGGGTTTAAACGCCCCGCTGCGTCTCAGTTACGGCGCCCTGCGGGATGTGGTCCTGGCTCTTGAGGTGATTTTGCCGGATGGACGCCGGATTCGGACCGGCCGGCCGGTAATGAAAAATGTCGCTGGTTACGATCTCACCCGGCTGTTTGTCGGGGCGCGGGGTTCACTGGGCTTGATCGCGGCCCTCACGCTGGCCCTGAAGCCGCGACCCCGCCGCTGTCTGACGCTGTCTGCTCCCGTGACGGACCTCAGGGCCGCCCTGTCTGCCGGTTTTGGGCTGGGGCGCAATTTGTTGACCGCGACTTCAATCCTGGTGGCTAAAAATTTGGAGTTGAATGGTTCATCGGCGGACACTCTTATTTGTACATTGGAGGGGCTGGACGAGGATGTCGCGGCCGATGTCAGCGCGCTGCAACAGATCCTGCCTGGCCTTGCCTGGATTGAGCAGCCCCGCACCGGCAGTCAGCTGTGGGCAGATTGGATTGATCAGGCCTGGCAGGCTGGCCCACCGCTGGCCCGGCTGGGAGTCCCGATCAGCGCCCTGACTGATTTGATTGCTCGCACCGGAAACCAGCTGGGTCCGGCCTGGCTTGCCGATGTGGGCTGCGGGCAGCTGTATGCGGCTCCCAGCGATGCCCGGACCTGCCGGGCGCAGGCGGAATCTCTGGCGGGTTTCCTGTCCTGGGTGGACGCGCCTGGCCAGGTGGGCGAAACCCGGCGTCAGGGCGTTGCAGATCGGATGGATCAGTTAAAGACGCTGCTGGATCCCGGCGGTATTTTGCCGCCCTTTACGAGATAAGTCGGCGGTTGTCTCAAAATCCTGGCCGCCCACTCCCTGCAGCGACGAATCCGGCACGGGTAATCAAGGCTATTGCAAACGATACGTAAATGGCCAACTTCTAGTACAATTAATCAAGGGCTTTCGTGCTGGCAAACACTCTGTGTGTTTTCAAAACCAGCACCATCCCACAGGGAATCCGTCCATCACGGGGACGCTTGGTGCCGCCTGGCGTTGCCTGGTGCCAGCCGATTTATTCAGGGTTGGGCGGGAAATCTCTGGGCTGAATTTTCAGCCCAGGCAGAGGACGAAAGTATCATCAGGGCAGTCATGAAGGTGAAACGTTCAATCTTGTTGAACCCCACAGCCAAACCCGCTTTCCGGTGGAACAATGGCAATCCGCCTCCCGGCTCCCCAGTGGTATTCAGCCGGGCACGGTCGGGGTTCAGCGTGGGCGGGCCCGGCGCGCGGTTGAATATTTGGCGGCGTTTTTTTTCAGCAGGGTCAATGGGGGGAGGCAAATGATGTCTGTCCGGACCCGGATTCGCAGCCTTTCCACCAAACTGATGCTGGCAGTGGCCTTGGTGGCCCTGCTGCCAATCAGTGCCCTGGCCATTTGGAATTATGGTGCCGTGCGATCCGCACTGTTGGCGGCGGCGGATCGGGCCTTGCTGGTTTCGGCGTCCCAAACAGCCACCACCATTGACGCATTTTTACAAAACAACCTCCAGGCGGTTCGTTCAGAAGCTGGCCAGGTACTCCTCAGCGATTACCTGGCACTGCCGGCTGATCTCCGCCAGAACAGTCTTGAAGAAGCCAAACTGCGGGCCTATCTCAGCGCAGTGGAAGTGGGCCCAAGTCACCGGCTGGCGGATGCCCCCGTGTCGTTTGTGCAGTCCTTGTGGCTGCTGGATCGCGATGGCCGGGTGATTTTTGATACGCGCAACCTGGTCACCGGCCAGGACCGCTCTGCGGATACTTTTTTTCAGGCGGTTTTGAATGCCTCCGATCCCTATCTGTCCCCGGTGTTTTTTTCTGAAACCGGAGCGGGATCCCTTTATTTCGCCGCCCCGGTGCTGGATCCTGCAGCGGGGACTCCGGTGGGGGTGTTGGTGCTGCGTTACAATGCGGATGTTCTGCAGGAATTAGCCACCCGAAGTACTCGTTTTATGGGTGAGCAGTCCTATGCCATTTTGTTGGATGAGAACAATCTGATTCTGGCTCATGGCGTTCAACCCCGACTGCGTAGTCGGCTGATAGGACCTTTGGACGATACCTTGGTGACCCGTCTCCAATTACTGAACCGCCTGCCGCCTGGCACACTGAACACACAGGTCCTGGCAGCGCCTGAATCCGCGGCGGCATTGCAAACCCCGGCGGATAACCTGATCCTCGAGGATGCTCTGACGGCGAACATCCGCAGCCAAAGCGGGCGCGCCCACCTTGTCACCCAGACCTGGCAGGTGATCTTTGTACAATCCCGCCAGGCTGCTTTGAACGTGGTGCGAAAACAGTTGGGGAGCGCCTGGATCGTGGCGGTGGCGGTTGTCCTGGTGGGTTTGATTGGGGCCTGGGCGCTGGCCCGCTGGCTGACGCGGCCCATCACCCATCTCCAGCAGACGGCGTTGCAGGTTGCCGGCGGCAATCTGCAAGTCCAGGCCCGGGTCGAGTCGGGAGACGAAATCGGTGCACTGGCCCAGACATTTAACGAAATGACGGAACGCCTGCGGACCTCGGTGGAAAGCCTGGAGCAGAATGTTGCCGAACGGACGATTCAACTGGATGAACGCATCAGTCAGTTGGAATTGATCAACCATGTTGGCAACTATATCACCCTGCTCAAGGATGAAAGCATCTTGCTGCCAACCATTGCTGATCTCATCCGCGGAGCTTTCGAATATTATGCGGTGCTGATTTTTCTGCCGGATAAA
>DAOQTN010000433.1:0-2971 GCA_035340555.1 Anaerolineaceae bacterium
ATAGTTCAGCAGCGCTCCGGCGGCCTCGGTCGCCAGCCCCTGCCCCCAATAGCTGCTTTTCAACAGGTAGAACAAAGCCGGGTCGGCGTCTTTCGGGTTTGTGTGGTCCAGCCCGCACCACCCGATAAAATCATTCGTCGCCTTGAAGATTATCGCCAGGCAAAGATGAACAATTTTCCCCGGCCTGTTCTGCGCATGATGGGCCATCATCGCTTCGATTTTCTGCACAGCCTCTACCGTGGAAATTGCTCCCTCGTCCAGTTTCCAACTGCAAGCTACGCCATCCACATCGGCCAGCGTCACCGTTCGCAGAATCAACCGGGGTGTTTCAATCACAATGGCCGGTGTCATGGTTGATTTATTCAGGCCCAGTATCAATGAGCACCTTTTCCGGAACGTTCCGGGCTTGTTTGCCACGCTCAAACCGCCGCGGTCCATAGATCGCCACAACCACCGCCGCCATGCCCAGTAAAATGACCGTCTCCAGCCCGCGCGTCTCACGGATAAATGGCAGTGATGCCGAAGCATACATCACCATCAGATCATAGACCCCGTGGAACAGCGAAACCAGCAATATACTGCCCCGGCTGTTGGCATACAGCCAGGTATAGAGCACAGCGATAATCACAATATCGGCCATAAAGAAAAGCAAGGTTATTGGAGCACTCCCGGCTTTGAACGGCCACAACTCGGGCAGGTGCCACAATCCCCACACCAACCCAACCATCAGGCTTGCCGCCAGGTCTGAATGCCGCGCCCGCAGCCGCGGCAGCAAATAACCGCGCCAGCCAATTTCCTCCCCCGTAACCACAATCCACCCCAGCAGCAGGGACATTAACAAAACCGGGCTGGTGCGCGCCAGTGTAGCCAGCCACGGACCGATCATTTTGATCGTCTCGGGTTTGCCGTTGATCAGCCCATACAACGCAATCAGCAGCAGCGTGCCGATGAGGGGTAAGGTCACCGCAGCCAGGTAAAGCAGGGGATGAACCCGCCAGGCAAAAACCCGCCTCAGCAGCATCCCCAGGGCCTCGCGCCCTTCCAGCAATCCGGTGAGCAGAATAGCTGCAAAAGCCGGCCCAAAGCCGCCCAGCCAATCAAGAAACAGGACAGGCTTTTCTCCAAGCTCTGCCACCCACCACAGCAGCCAGGAAAGGCCAAAAGCCAGAACAATATAAGCTGCCAGCGGGCGGCGTGAGAGTAAGTTGCGCAGGTGCATTGGATTACTTCATCTGTATCTTGCCATCAGAAAAATGACATGTTCCATGATACTGAGCCGCCTTGCACATTTTTTACACAGGTCTTGCCCGGTTCTTCATAAAAACTGCCCCGGCAATAAACCCAATTACCAGCATCACTACACCTGCTAAAACCTGCCCGCCAATAGGATTGCTCTTTTGGCTGACCTCTGGCGTGCCCGTAGGCGTAATCATCGGGAGCGGCGTTTCACTCGGTTTTGGCGTGGGTGTTTTGGCAACTATGGTTCGGGTTGGCGTTGCAGATGGGGATGCCGAAGGTGTGGCCGATGGCATTGGAAATAACACGGACCTGGGATATTCTTCTTTGGCCTTAGCAATCTCAGCCTGAATTTCGTGGATGCGCTGATTTGTTGGATCTAACGCCAAAACGACACCCATTTCGTAATTCAATAATTGTGTAGAATTTTCCAGACTCGTATCATCACTCATATAATAATAATCCCATAGGTACCAATCATAATACATTTCGAGTAATTCAAGGTGCAGGCGAATATCGTCTGGATGTAAAACAAGCGCCTGTTGAATTGTGATCTCTGCAAGATGGCTCAGTTGACCTGGTGGGTTACCCAGTTTGGTGAAGGAAGCTCTTTTATATTTATTTGATAATTCAATGGCTAAGTCAACGTTACCCGGGTCAATCCCTATCCTGGCCTCCATGTCTAGAATTTCTCGCCAATAATTTGGATGAATGATCGTAACCCCGATGATTTCTCGTGGATTAGGTTCGTAATTCTGCCAGTGCCACCGAATCTCATGGCCAATTTCACTAATGTGAGCATAGTCATGATTTGGCCAATAAGCATCGATCGTTGCTGGACAGACCGTATATGGTAGTCGTAGTGTAATTGCCACTGTCCCAATGGACTGGTACCAACCAGCGCCGGTTCCCAGGAAATATTGAATTTCCGTGAAGCTGTCGGGATCACCTACGCCGAAGCCGTCCTGAAGATCCGTGGTGTAACTCACCCGAATATTCACAACTTGCCCAACAGGAAAGTTGACATCAAAGACTGCCCAATCAGCAGGAGAAAAACTGTCGTCCAAATAAGCTTCTGTAACAAATTCTGTAGGTACCGAAGTTTGATTGACACTTGCCTTGAAATATCTGGCAACCGGGTAATCATCACCGCCCCATCCCATGGCATTTTCTAATGGGAAGCGGACGCGCATTTGCTCATCAGTTTCCCCGAGGTTTTTCATCGCAAAATCTGCCGTAACTTCAATGACATAAACATCGGTTGAAACTTCTTTGACCACCATCAAGACATTTTCTGCCACCATTTGAACTTTGGTATCCTGGCTTGGGTTGATATTGCTGCCCGGTGGTGGGTTTGGCGGAGCAACATCTGCATGGGTTGGAGTACTCAAGATCATCAACAAGAGCATTGTGAGAATGAAGGCTGCTGTCTTTTTCATTGTCTCAAATCCTATGTTTGATTCGGTTCATGGCGCGTGATTATTTCTTGCCCGCTGCTGCAATTCAATTATACTATTATACCCATTCAGAATTACTCCCCCGCATAAATGAAAACCACGAGGCGTGTTTATCGCCAGGGATTCCGTATAAAGGTTGGACCTCTGCCAGCGTCAATCTTTGCGCTGGCAGAGGAATAGCGGATTAGCCTACTTCACTTCATCCAGCAGCCGGCGCTCGCCCTGCAATTTCCGAATTTCCGTGACATTTTGCGTCACTTCCAGCGTCCCCAGGAACT
>DAOQTN010000434.1:0-2950 GCA_035340555.1 Anaerolineaceae bacterium
TGCGAACGGAAAGAGGAAATTGGCGCAGCAGACCTGGGAATCGCACATATGGTGACTGGGATTCCCGTTGTGACCATCGTGCCACTTGATTTTATTTCGCTCAAAATACCCTCTAATGACGGTGCGGATTGGGGGATAAAGATTCTCTTCTGCCAGGTCGCGCGGTAAGCAAAACGGATAGGCATAGTCCTTATAGATTCCTTCGGCCTTCGCTGCATTGGAGATCGTGGCGGAAGTTTGTTTAAATGCGACTTGTTTTGGTTTTTCTGTTTGCAGAAATTTGCCCATGGTTCGTATTTCCTAAAGTCTGTTGAGCGGGAGCCGATTTTCACAGAAAGTAAGATAGCAAGCTTAAGGATACCCTGATCTGCGTTATTAAGGTGCTGAATTTTATAGAATTATTGGATGCCGGGTCTAATTCGGGCTTGAATAATGGGCTCATACTCCTAAGTTTATGCCTAGTTCTCCAATACTGTAATCACTCCATTACTGCCATCCACGCGCACGCGTTGACCGGTTTGTAGGCGGGTTGTAGCCTGGCTGACGCCGACTACTGCAGGGATGCCATATTCGCGGGCAACCACCGAGCCATGGGTCATCATCCCGCCCACCTCCATCACCAGACCGCCAGCAGCCAAAAAGAGCGGCGTCCAGGCCGGGTCAGTGGCCGGGCAGACGAGGATCTCGCCGGGGATGAGTTGAACCCCGTGCGGGTTAAGCACAACGCGAACCACACCCTCAACCACACCGGCCGAAACCGGGGCGCCGGAGAGCGTATTGGCAGCCTCTCCGCTTGAAGGCGCATCGTAAAAAGCCGTCCCGTCGCTCAGCATAATGCGCGGAATTCGCCTGCGGCGCAGCTCGCGGGCGTAGGTTGCCCGGCGCTCTGCAATCAAGGCTTCCCAGTGCCGGGTTTCGCTGCCGCCCAGGGCTTTTAACTCCCACAGGTGCAGGAAAAACACATCCTCAGCCGCGGTCAACCTGCCGGCCTCAACTAGTTTTTGCCCGGCGGCCAGCAGCGCTTCGCGGTAAATCCCCAGCAGGCGCACGATGAAAAATTTGGGCGTTTCGCGCAGGCCGCCCAACTCGCGGAAACGTTCGACCAGCAGCCTGACCAGGTGCGGGCTGATCCTTTTCCCTTTTGGCGCCGCTGAAAAGATCTGCTCGAGCTGTGCCTGCACCTGCCGTATCTTCCCGGCGCCGCGCTCAAAAACCGCCTCGGGCGAAACCGCGGGGTCAATTTGCAGGTAACTTTTTAATACCTGGAACAGGTCCCCTGGGTTCTCGCGCCAGCGTGGGCGGCCCAGGTCAATTTCTCCGACGCCGCGCATGCCATAGATCGATAAAAAGCCGCGGATGGCGGTCTGGGCAGCGCCAGGCAGTTTTTCGGCCCGGTATGCGGTCACCAGCCCCTCAACGCCTGTCGTGGAAAAGTAAGCCGCGGCGTGATCATCGGCACGGATGGCCTGGGCGGTACGCCACAGCGCCAGATCCATCTGTGTGGTCACGTTATGGGGCAGGCCGCGTGCCAGTTCCATGAGCAGTTCCTGTGCGCCAGGAATTTCACCGGACCGCAGGAGCAGATTTTGGTAAGGGGCCTGTCCGGCGGCGATGCCGCCCACCAGGCGGGGTAACATCTGTCGCGGCATGATCGAGGCCACGGCCTCGATGGCTTCAATCAACTCGGCCAGGTTTTGGGCTGTGTCACGATAGCCTTGTGCCTCGGCCAGCGCCGCGTCAATCTGCCGTTCCAGCCGGGCACGTCCGCGGGCGGTCCAGAGCAGGTTATAAAGCACGTTGCCAACCAGCGACCTGACTGCACGTATCAGTTGGAAGCGCTCCTTCAGGCTGAGGCTGATTTCATTGCTGAAGCGCGCCTCTTTAAGCAGTTCAGCCAGGATGGCGCCGCTGACAGGGTCAATTGCCCCGATAAAGATGCTGGCCACTTTGCGCCCGATGGGGTTGGAGAGCAGCCCGGTGATGTTCACGAATAGGCGTTCCCCGGCACTGAGAATGGTGCGCTGTTCCCGGGCATTGATTTTTTGCCCGAACAACTGCCCCATGCCGGAAACCAGCAAGCTAAACATGTTCTGCCCGAGAGGTGTGTATGGGTCGAGCATCCCCTGCCAGACGCCGAAAGACAGCAGCATCTCAACCGGTTCATCCTTCATACCTGCCGGCAGGGGGAACAGCGAGGTCACCGGGCGCGACTGAACCACATAAAGATTCCCATCCGCCCAGGCCCATTCCATATCCTGCGGACTGCCAAAAAAGGTTTGTGCCTGTTGACCAAGCCGCGCCAGGGCCAGGATCTGCTCATCGGGCAGGGCCTGGCGGCTGGCGGCGGAATGGTGGAGGGTGACGGTGCCGCCCCCGACCTGACCCTGGATGGAGAGCGCCTTGGCGCCGAGAGTCTTGTGCAGAATTTTCTCCCCGGAGCCTGCCACCACGTAATGGTCGGGTTCCACCTGACCAGAGACGAGCGCTTCGCCCAATCCCAGGGTGGCATCGATGACCGTTTCGCTGCGTTTTCCGGTCAGCGGATTGGCGGTGAACAAAACCCCCGCGGCCTCGCTCTGCACCATCTGCTGGACGACCACTGCCAGAGCAACCTCGTCCTGAGAGATCTGATTGCGCGCCCGGTAGCCGATCGCGCGCGCCGTCCACAGGCTAGCCCAACAACGGATGACGGCATCCAGAAGAGCCGTCTCACCGAGGATGTTCAGGTAAGTATCCTGCTGGCCGGCAAAAGATAAATCGGGCAAATCCTCGGCAGTGGCTGATGAGCGCACTGCGACCGGGCCGGGTGGGTTATGCAAATTCGCATATGCCTGACGGATTTCGTTTGCCAGAGCCAGGGGCATCTCGCCCTGCTGGAAGCAGGCATGGATCGCATCGGAGGATGCATCCAACGCGGCCGGATCATCCATCCGGGTCGCATCGACAATTT
>DAOQTN010000435.1:0-2945 GCA_035340555.1 Anaerolineaceae bacterium
CCGGGGGCGTGTTAATGTTGGAGATATCCCGGACACCGGTCAGTGCCATGTAGAGAGTGCGGGGAATCGGCGTGGCGGTGAGGGTCAGGACATCAATTTCAGTGCGCAGTTTTTTGAAGTGCTCTTTATGGGTCACACCAAAGCGCTGCTCTTCATCAACAATGGCGAGGCCAAGGTCCTTGAACTCGACATCGGGCTGCAGCAGGCGGTGTGTGCCGATGATGATATCCACCTCACCCAGCGCCAGCTTGAGCAGGATTTCACTCTGCTCGCGCGGGGTGCGGAAGCGCGAGAGCATTTCGACCGTGACCGGAAAAGCTGCCAGCCGCTCACGGAAAGTTTCATAATGCTGCTGGGCCAGAACCGTAGTCGGAACCAGGACAGCCACCTGTCGTCCATCCATCACAGCTTTGAAGGCCGCACGCAGGGCGACTTCGGTTTTACCATAACCAACATCGCCGCACAACAAGCGATCCATGGGGCGCGGGCTCTCCATATCCTGCTTAACTTCACGGATGGCGCGAAGTTGATCCTGGGTTTCGACATAGGGGAAGCTGGCTTCGAGATCTTGCTGCCAGGGGGTATCGGATGGAAAAGCCCGCCCCACCGCGACCTGACGCTGGGCATAAAGCTCCAAGAGATCCTGCGCAACCCGGAGCACTTCTTCACGAACGCGCTGCTTGGACTGTGTCCATTCGGCGGTGCCCAAGCGAGTGGGGGTTGGCGGGGCAGCATCGGGGCCGATGTAGCGGCTGAGGCGGTCAGCCTGATGAATGGGGACAAACAATTGGTCGCCGCCATCGTATTCCACACACAGGAATTCCCGCTCAGAGCCATCCAGCATACGGCGCGCCAGACCGGCATAACGCCCGATGCCATAATCCACATGCACTACCCAATCGCCAGGGCGCAGGTCGGCGTAGGACGACTCGGGTGCCTCGGCGGCAGGACGATGGCGCTGACGCGCCTGAGGGCGCTCCCAACCGAAGATTTCGCTGTCAGTCAGGAGATTAAGGTGTGCATCGGGAAGGCTCAGCAGCCAGCCTTCGCCTAATGTGCCATCCAAAATTTGCGGGATGGCGGTTTCGCCAACCTCGGTGGAGCGCTCTGCCCACAGTTCGCGCAGGCGGGAGGCCTGACGGCTGACAATCCAGGTTGATTCGCCGGCGCGGCCGCGAACTGCGACATCATCCAGGAGCGGCTTGAGCCGCCCGCCGTAGCGCGGGCCGGGGGAAAAGGCCTGGGCCAGCGCAGAAGGTTCGCCAGTGCCGGAATGTCCCACCGCCAGCCAGGGATGACCGCTGAGTGCATCGGCAAGTTCGGACCAATTGAGGTAGGGGACTGGAAAATCGGCTGGCAGAGTGCCTTCGGAGATGCTTTCAGCGCGCAGGCGGACTGCCTGTTCTTCCAGTTCCAGCGCCAGGGATTGCAGCAAGTCGAGATCACCGACCAGGACCAGTGACTCACGGGGGAGATAATCAAGCAGGCTGGCCGGGGAGATGTGAACCCGCGGGAGGTCAAATTCGGTGAGGGTTTCAACGGGCAGGCCTTTTTCAGCCGCGCGGCCGGGTAAAACCTCACGGGCGGGAGTGATTAGGATTTGCTGAATGGATTCGACTTTGCGCTGGGAGGCCGGGTCAAAGCGGCGCAGGGTATCAATTTCGTCGCCAAAAAATTCAAGCCGGACAGGGAGGGGTTCTGAAGGAGGCCAAAAATCGAGGAGACCACCGCGGCGGGAGAACTGACCAGGCTCGACCACAACCTCGGCAGGCTGGTAGCCCAGATCAATCCAGGCGCGCTGCAGCGATTCGGGTGGGACAGACTGACCGAGGCGCAGGATGCGGCTGGCTTTGAGAAAATCGCGCCGGGGAAGGGTGCGGGTCATCAGTGCGCGGATGGTAGTGACGATGATGGGTGGGATGGTTGGATCACCGGCGCCGGGTATGTGATAGCGCGCCAGCATGGTCAGCGTACTCAGGCGGTCTCGGCGGGTGTTGGTGCCCCAGGCTGCGGGCTCATAAAACAGCGGGTTGGGCTCGGGGAAAAGCAGGCGGGGGGCATCTGTCCAGAAGCCCAGCTCATCTACAACCGTCAGGGCGCGATCCATCCGGTCGGACAGGAGCAAGATGGGGCGTTGCAAATCGGCGTGAAAGGCTGCTGCCAGTGGAAGGCGGGCCGCGCGCAGCAAGCCCAGCGGGATGGGCAGCGTGCCCGCGCACAAATCGGCCACGAGGTCAACATAGACTGGCAAGGAGCGAAAAGCAGCGAGGATCTGGGAGGCGTCAGCGTTCATGGATATCGCCATTGTACTGATTCATCGCCGGCTCGAGACCAGATTCAATGAATGTGCGCGCTGCCGAAAGACAGCGATCCAGCACGAGTCGCAGGATATCCATTTCGTCTTTGGAAAAATCTTGCAAGACATAAGAGGCTGCGCCGCGCTGCCCGGCAGGGCGGCCAATGCCAATGCGGGCACGGGCAAAATCGGGGGTGGCGAGGCGGGTGATGATAGACTGAATGCCTTTTTGCCCGGCAGCGCCGCCGCCCGGGCGGAGTCGGAGCATCCCAAGCGGCAGGTCAATATCATCATGGAAAACCAGCAGGTTGCTGACAGGGGTTTTGTAAAAACGCAGAAGCGCAGAAACCGCCTCGCCCGAAAGGTTCATAAAGGTTTGGGGTTTTGCCAGGACAACCCGGCGGCCCAAGACTGTGCCCGTGCCAATAAGGGCGCGTGATTGAACCCGGGTGAGATGAATATCCCAGGCTTCTGCCAGGCGGTCCACTGCCATGAAACCGGCATTGTGGCGATTTTCACGGTATTCACGACCCGGGTTGCCCAGACCGGCAATCAGATAGACGCCGGCAGGGGTGGTATCTTCATCAAGTTTTTGCTGGCGCGCCAGGCCCAGTTTTTCAAACAACGATTCCATGGTGATTAACGCCTC